>NZ_JBHWEL010000053.1:38338-51103 GCF_042734135.1 Streptomyces sp. NPDC059668
TTTCGTCCTATATATCTCCCAGAGTCTCCATCCATTATCCGCACACACCGTTGCCCTTGTGGTCCGTGCCAATCCCACCCCCCCGCCCGCAAAACACACCACTCATGTCTTACCACCACCCGCCCCGCGCCTGGCTAAACTCCTCGCGGCGATCGACGAAAACGTCGAAAGTCGAGCTGGAGGAACAAGAAACCCATGGTCAGCGCCTTGCATCTGCGGCAAGAGCAGCGCCGGAGGTCGCGCCGACTTCCGAGAGCCGACCCGTCGACAGTGGCTGAATCTAACTCTTCTCCAAACGATCGTGTCCACGACACAATGCCGCCTGATCTTCGAGGTGCCGGCGGGAACGGGTGCGCCGGAGACGAATCGAGAGGGGAACGCACATGTCAGCACGTCGGATCCTCGCAACCCTGGCGGCCGCAACTCTGGCGGCTGGTGGGCTCACTGCCATGACCACCACGCCAGCCAGCGCAGCAACATGCCTGGGTACTGCCAAGAGCTTCAATCCCGTCGACAACGGGAACGAATACGTGTGGCCCGCATCCGGTTTCGCCTACGCCACGTCCAACTGCAACGACATCAACGTCAAGCCGTCCATCGCAGCCGGCGGCGGGTTCGACTTCGTGCCCGTGCGCACCTGCTTCTACCCCACGAGCGGCAGCTCCTACTGCAATGCCTACCGCGAAATCACGGTCGGAACCTGGAGTCTGGCAGCCACCGACGTCAAGGACGGCACCAGATTCATAGTGCAATTCCAGTTCAGCACCAAGGGATCGATCGCCTACTGACCTGACTCGTGCTGCTGTCCACGAGAGGCTCTGGCGCATCACACGCGCTGGAGCCCTTCGCCCAAGCTGCCGGGCTGAACGGCGTTGACACCGGCCCACTGCTGCGCCGCCACGACGTGGTGGACGGAAAGGTTCGTCAAGTGGCGGCTTCACAGCGCAGGCTCGCTGCCTCGTCCCCGATCTTCCGGTAGGCCCGCGCCTCTCGCTCGTAGTAGCGGTGGCCGTCGCAGATGGGCGGGCCGACCTCGACGCACTCGGCATGCGCTGGAGGCAGCCCACCGCGGGGCGCGGCGCCAGGTCCCCGGGATGTCCCGGGGACCTGGACCGGCACGGAAGGGGTATCCGGATGGCAACCGTGCCCCAGCCATGCGGCCGGGCGTGACACTACCGGCGCTGATGGCCGGGACGACTGGAAGGGCTGAGCTATCCCTCACGCCCCGCGGTGGTGGCTCGACGCAGTAATCGCCGATGCCGTTGCCATCGACGACTTCAACCACCACTTGTCCGTGTGGCTCGCAGACGGCGGGCAGGTCCGCGCCCGCGGCGAGAACACCTTGTCGCGGATGCAGGGCTGGAAGATCCTCCGCGACTGCCGCCTCAAAGGAGGCGGCGTGCACCACGCGATGCTCGGCATCGCCCGTCTGCCAGAGGAAGCGTCGTCTTACGGGCGATCAGGTCCGCCAGCAACAGGGTTGTCGGGTTCACAGCGTCGGGGGTGAGCGCACGTGCCGCAGGCGTGGTGCCGGCGGCAGGGGGTGGGCGCACCTGTGTCCGGTGCTGCGCGGAACGCCTCGATCACATAGGCGGCGAACCGGCGGGAGGCCGTGAGCCGGACCGGGAGAGGCGCGTGCTGGAGGCCCTGGTGGGCCGTGAGCATGAGGATCAGGTCGTCGACCACGAAGCCGGGGCGAAGCTCGCCGGCCTCCTGGGCACGGCGGGCCAGTTCGGCGACCGCGCGCAGGGTCCGCTCCCGGTCGGCGGCGAAGTCCGTGGCCTCGGGGAAGGCCGTCATGAAAGCGTCGGCGAATCCCCTGCTACGCGTGTGCAGTTCACAGATCCGCTGGATCAGGTTCTGGAATCCGTGCCACGGGTCCGCGTCCGTGAGAGCGTCGCGGACGGCGGCGTGACAGGCGCGGCGCTGCTCGGTGAAGGTCTGCGCGATCAGTGCCTGCTTGGTCGGGAAGTGCCGGTACAGCGTGGCGGGGGCGAGGTCTGCGTGCCGGGCGATGTCGCGCATGGGTGCGCTCAGGCCGGCCTCGCCGAACACCGCGCGGGCGGCGTCCAGGATGTGAGCCCGGTTGTCGCGGGCATCCGAGCGCACGGTCTGAGGCAACTGGCCAGTCATCGTCTCTCACTTCAGCCAGACGGACGGGGGCGCCCGTTACGGTCCGATGGCGGTGCCGCCGCCCCGCCCGGGCAATCCGCCGGTGACCCCGACGGTGGGGCCGATTCGACACCCACGGTCGCAGCAGTTGCGTCCGTCCGTCCACAGTCGAGGAGCAGAGATGAAAGCCGTCGTCATCAGGACGTTCGGAAATCCCGAAGGTCTGGAGGTCATCGAGGTGCCCGTACCCGTTCCCGCTCCGGGGCAGGTGCGGATCGCCACGGAGGCGATCGGGGTGGGCGGTGTGGACGCCGTGATCCGCCGGGGAACGCTCACCGCCTACGGCTTCCGGGCGGGCCATCTCCTCGGCAGCGAGGTCGCGGGAAGCGTCACCGCGGTGGGAGAGGGTGTGGACGCCTCGTGGATCGGTCGGCGGGTATGGGCGTTCACCGGCCTGTCCGGTGGGTATGCCGAGCAGGCCGTCGCCTCGGTTGATGATGTGCTGCCGCTGCCCCACGGCTTGACCGGCACCGACGCGGTCGCTCTCGGCGGCTCCGGCGTGGTCGCCCACTTCGCCTTGGAGCGGGCCCGTTTCGCACCCGGGGAGGCGGTGCTCGTGCGCGGTGCGGCGGGCAGCATCGGGATCACGGCGGTCCAGCTCGCAGCCAGGAACGGCGCGGGCTCGGTGGCGGTCACCACCTCGTCGGCCGAGCGAGGCGCCCGCCTGAGGGAACTGGGCGCCACGCACGTCCTGAACCGCTCCGGTGAGGGTGGCCTGGACGCGCCGGCGAGCTTCGACGTGGTGATCGATGTCGTGGGGGGACCCCAGCTTCCCCTCTTCCTGGACAGGTTGAACTCCAACGGGCGGTACGTGGCCGTGGGTGTGGTCGGTGGGCAGCCGCCGGCGGACTTCGGCACGCGGCTGATGGATGCCTTCCGCAGATCGCTGTCGTTCGCCACCTTCAGCTCGGACACCGTGCCCGGCCCCGAACGGAATGCCGTGCGGTCGTCCCAGTTCGCCGATGCCGCGCTCGGGGACCTGCGCACGAGCGTGCACGAGGTGCTGCCGCTGGACCAGGCGGCTCTGGCGCACCGCAAGATGGACGCGGGAGAGGTCTTCGGGAGGGTAGTGCTGGCGCCGTGAGCGGGGCAGAGACGGCCCTTGCCGCACCGCGCAACGGGAAAAAGGCCACTCGAGCGCACGGGAGGTCCGCCGTATCGTCTGGAGTCCGCTCCAAGGGATGTCCGACGGGCCGCCGCAGCCCTGTGCCAGGGCGTGTCACCACCGCCGGCCCGCCGGTCTCTCACTTTTGCGGGCTGATCCCCTGTACCGCCAGGGCGAGCAGTCGGTTCGCTTCGGCAGCAGGGTCTGGATGACGCTCCGTGGCGAGTGCGAGGCCCGTGACCAGCGAGACCAGATCGGCGGTGGTCACCTCCGGGGCCACCGCGCCCGCCCGTGAGGCGCGGTGCAGTAGTGGATCGACCGCGCCGCCGAGGCGCACCGCGCAGGCATTGACGTGGTCCGCCTCGTCCGTCCCGTCCTGGATCAGCGCATCGGCCATGCCGCGCGCGGTAGTTGCGTACGTGGTGAGCGCGCTCAGCCACTCCAACAGCGCGGCCCGTGGGTCGTCCGCGTCGGCGAGCTCGACGGCACGGGCACAGAGAGCGTCGATCCGGTGGCTGAACACGGCTTCCAGCAGGACCCGGCGGCTGGGGAAGTGGCGGCGCACGGTGGCCGATCCGACTCCGGCGGTGCGGGCGATCTGCTCCAGGGAGGCGTCGGCGCCGTGCGCGGCGACCTCCCCCTCCGCAACGGCGAGGATCAGTGCGTAGTTGCGCCGGGCATCCGCGCGCTGGACCGTCATGGCGTCTCCGTGCTTGCTAAGTGGCGGGGCCCTCCGTATCGTACTCGAAGTAAATGGCGGACCCCGCCGTTTACCTCCGGATGTGATCCGAGGAGCAGCATGAGCACACCCTCCGCCCCCGTTCTGGTCGTTGGCGCCACCGGTCAGCAAGGTGGTGCCACTGCTCGCGCCCTGCTCAGGGCGGGGATTCCCGTTCGGGCGCTGGTCCGCAACCCGTCGACCGCCCGGGCCAAGGCCGTCGAGGCACTGGGCGCCGAGCTGGTCACCGGCGACCTCGACGACCGCGGCTCCGTGAGCCGGGCCGCCGCGGGAGCGCGCGCCGTCTTCTCCGTCCAGATGCCCGACATGGATGGCCGCGGGTTCGAAGGGGAGGTCACGCAGGCCGGCAACTTGATCGACGGTGCGCGGGCCGCCAAAGTCCCGCAGTTCGTGCACACCTCGGTCTCCGGTGCGGGTCAGCATGTCAGCTGGGTCAAGGACCGGTGGGCCTGGATGGAGCCCTACTACTCCGCCAAGGCCGGGATCCAGGACCGAGTCCGTGAGGCACGCTTCCCACACTGGACGCTCATCAAGCCGGGGTTCTTCATGGAGAACTTCCGCCCCAGCGCTCAGATCATGTTCCCCCGTGGCGTCGAGGGGGGCCTCGTGAGCCTGCTGAAGCCCGCGACCCGGCTGTCCCTGATCGCCGTCGACGACATCGGCGCGGCTGCCGCCGCGGCCATCGCCGCGCCGGAGCGGTTCGACAGGATCGAGCTCGAACTGGCCGGTGACTTCCTGACCATGACGGATATCGCCGCAGTCCTCTCCCAGACCCTCGGCACCGAGCTGACCGCACCCGACATGACCACCGAAGAGGCGACCGCCGCCGGGATGCCCAACATGGGCTTCGCACAGGCCCACATCAACGAGGAACCCCAGCCCGCCCGTCCCGAGCTCGCACGGCATCTGGGCCTGCCCCTCACCACCTTCGAGACCTGGGCACGAGACCACCTGGACCGCTTTGGAGACACCGGGTGACGCTGGCCCCCGGGTGGAGACCTGACCCCCGGCCGGCACGCCGGCTCGGCCCGCGTCGGAAGGAGCGCGGTCCGAGCCGCCATAGTCGCCACGAGCGCCGGGGCGCCGATGGGGCCCGGACCGGCTACGGCCGGAAGCGGCAGCGACTGTCGCCGCCGCTCACCACGTGACGGGCCGCACGCCGCTACCGCTCCTGGGCCGGATCTGCTGCCCGGCAGCATGGGCCTCCGGGAGATCGTCTACTTCAAGACGACGGGCAGCGACACGTTCGACAACGCCGACTACCCGTGCCTGCCCTGGATTTTCGTCCAGGTGCAGGCGGCCGGTGGAGGCGCAGCAGGAGCGCGGGCGAACGCCAGTCAGCTCGTTGCGCCTCCGGCAGCAGGTGCGGCGGAGCGGCGCGCTGCTCGGGAAGGGAACCGGCTGGATTCCGGGCACTGGTTCGCGCGCGGAGACAGGACCGCGGACCTCACCAAAGACCCTCGGGTGAGCGAGCGTTCGCTGGAGCAATGACGCCGCAACTGGAGTGAAGGCGGTATGGAGGGTGTTGGCGGAGTGCACTCGTTCCGTTGCTGCGGTACTCCGGTGCCAAGGCGCCACCGGAGCCGCTCGCCATCGCCTGTCCTCGGGGTAATCAGCTGTGACTGAGCGCGGTAGTTGGCCGCGCGGAGTTGTGCCGGGCAAGCCCCCTTCGGATACGGCTGGAGTCCGTCGCTAGGCTCCGGGCCCATGACCAGTGATTTGGGGTTCACCTGCGCGTGCTGCGGGGCCCACCACCCTGAGCTGCCGATGAACTACACCGCCGAGGCCCCCGCCGTGTGGGATCCGGCCTTCGCCGACGCTGACGACTGCTTGCTCTCTACGGACCAGTGCGTGGTCCGCGCTCAGCACTACTTCGTCAAGGGCCTGATCGAGATACCGGTCATCGGCAGTGACGAGGTCTTCTCCTGGGGTGTCTGGGTCTCGCTCAGCCAAGAGAGCTTCTCCCGGGCCTCAGACCTGTGGGACAGGCCCGGTCGCGAGGCCGAAGAGCCCTACTTCGGCTGGCTCACCACCGATCTTCCGGTGTACCCGACGACGACACTCAACCTGAAGACGCGTGTCCATACCCGCCCAATCGGCGAGCGCCCCTTCGTCGAGCTGGAGCCCACCGACCACCCCCTCGCCATCGAGCAGCGCACAGGCATCGGCCTGGAGCGCGTGCGGGAGATTGCGTCGGCCGTGCTCCACACCCGTGACGGCGAGCAGCGGTAATGGTTGACCAGCCCGTATCGCCCGTCCCGGTCGCGCCTGCCGGCCTGAGCCGCAGGGCTCAGCGGTTTATTGAGACGGAGGGCATCCGCGTTCGTCGGCAGGACATATGGCGACACCGCGACGCGTGGATCGAGCACGGGTCCCCGCTGCGGAGATCGAACGGGCAACTGCCTTCCAGGACCGCTCGGGCGGCCTCGCCTTGCCGCCGGCTCCGTTCTACGAGGGTGGTCCGCGCATCCTGGACGCCAACTGCCCAGAGGAAGTGTCCGCTGAAGGCTGGTCGTTCCCGGCAGGAGACTGCCGGGTGTCCATGGCCTACAGCTTCGCGATCGGCCCCGACGGTGCGTTCGGCAACGGTCTTGTCAAGGCCGAGGGTCGTCAGGCCGATCTTCGACGACCGTTTCAGCCTTGTCGCAGACATCGGGGGGGGCACGGCAGCTCGACGGCACACTCACAAGATCTGGCCTGTGCCTGATGGCGTTCCCGGCCAGGGGTCAGGCGGTTCGGATGCTACCGGGAAGAAAGTCGCGCCGCCCTCGCCGCCGCCGGCGGCGAGGTAATGCTCTACGACGGACTGGACGGCAAGGCGGCTGCGGCCAAGACGGCCCGACGCAAGAATCGCTCTCGTGCTGGCCGAGCACATCCTTCGCAACCGCTTCCCTGGCTACGACCGAGAAGCGGCTCCGGCTTGCGGAGCGAGGTGGCGCCACCAGTACCCGCGGATCGGAATACGTTGCCCCGGGGTCCACCAGGGCGGGCGTGATGGTAGCGAAGGCATCGGCCAGCGTGCGGCGGGTGTTCCCTGGCGTACGCCCCCGTTCGTTGAGACTTTACGCAGGAGCTCGACCAGCGTGTTACACGAGTCGGTGTCCTCCAGGGAATCCACGGTCACTGCGGCCGGCGCCTGTCACAGGAACCGTGCCGCGCGGCACCGCTTGAGCGTTCGTGAGCACGCCCCCTGAAGGCTGGCCGACCCGCCGGAAAGGGGCCTTCCCCGCTGTCAGCAGTCAGGCGGCGTGCGAGTGCACACGTACGTGATGGCCCGCTCAGCGCGCATCGGCGGCGTCTCGCAACACGAAACGGAGCTCGGGATGGGC
Organism: Streptomyces sp. NPDC059668; assembly: GCF_042734135.1. NCBI lineage: Bacteria > Bacillati > Actinomycetota > Actinomycetes > Kitasatosporales > Streptomycetaceae > Streptomyces > Streptomyces sp. NPDC059668. Next base: position 45,684 of record NZ_JBHWEL010000053.1, read on the forward strand.
CGGATCCGGATAGGGCTGACCTTCCGGCAGCACCGGGGCGAGCGCGGCGAACACGCGTTCCACAACGTGGTCGGTATACCCAGCCAGCGTCTCAGACGCTTGCAACAGCACCCCTCCTTGCCGCAAAGGGACCACACGGTGGAAGGTACCGGAATCCGCCAGCGTCTCCGGCCCGCCCAGTCGGACCGCCAGTTCTTGCGGGCACACCGTGACCCACGCGTAGCCACGCAGGAAATCCCGGCCCTCGGGAAGCGAGTCATCGAGATTTCTCGTCAAAGCGGCCTCAATGTTCGACCAGTCGGAAAAGGAGTCCCTTTCGATACGGGCGAACACCGGGTTCAGGTTGTCGACCGCCTGCGCGAGGAAATCCACCAGATCTGCACAGTACTTCGGATCGGCCAGCCTCAAAGATCCCGCCTGGAGGCCGACAACGAGCTTCGACCAACCGCCCTCCACCGGAAAATAGGAGCACTGCACCCGGCCAAGAGTGTCATCGCCGTAGAACTCTGTAACGACCCAATCCGGACTCTTCTCCAGCTCCGCCCTCAGTCGCGCGCGGTTCCTTCCCAGATGAGACATATTACTGCGGCGGCTCCCCCCGGACTGCCGGACGGACGTCCCGGTGTACACCCCAAATTCAGCACGCTGCTCCTGATGGACCAGTTCAGCAAAAGGCCCGGAGAACGCCCTCTCGAACCAGTCGACCAGGACGGCCCCCCGATCTGCCGCACCAAGCGGATCGAGGGTTGCCTCCACGTATACATCCATGCATCATCCATTCTTCTCGCACGGGTTCAGCACTCGGGAACCACCGCACGGAGGACCGCTCACCGTCCCGCTACGCGCCTAAGTTCTGCACTCTATTCACGAGCCTCAACCTCTACGGCACGCAGCGGATCTCACCACAGCCGAAATCCCCGAAGATCTAGAAAGTTCGAGACTGCAGCTGCTGGAGCTCGAGGATTCCATCCATCATCGTTTCGATGACCCGAGGAACCTCGTTAGCGTAAATGAGGATGGAGAACTGGGGGAAATCAGGTTTCGCCAACACCTCATCTACGTCTCTCCAATGAGTCTCGATTGAGATACTCCACCCCTCTTCACTGACGTGCCTATAATAGCTCCCGCCCTTATAGGAACTCTCCCTAAGTTCAAATTCGACATTCAGGACGCCGCTAACCACAGAGACCGCAGAGACTATGTCGCCTAGCCGCATCCCATACAGGATGTATTTCAATGTCTCACTCCACATCTCAATCGTCTAATCTATCGCCGTCGCAACGTAGGTGACCGATGCTCCAACGCATCAAAGGCCCCCGCGGCATCGCCACCAGATACAACAAGACCGCCGCCTCCTACGCGGCAGCGGTCAATCTCGCGTCATTCCTGCCGTGGCCGCGACCGAATCTAGGATTGATCAGTCTGCTCTGCTGCGCGTCGAGACCCAGTACCGGCGGAACCGCGTATATTTCTCCAGGCTCTTCGCCATGGATGTAGGCCTCGTACGGGGCAAGGTCGCCCAGGTAGGCAACATTCCTCGCCCACAGCAGCCGGGCATGGCGCGCGACGTCCTGGACCTACTAGATCGTCCGGACTCATGCCGACTCAGGTGGCTTGGGCTACTTGAGCACCACGGGGCGCTGGGGAATACGGCCGTCGCTAACGAGGGCGACCAGGTCTGCAAGGCCATCCGGATAGACGGTCTCCTTGGTATGGCCCAGGTCGGAGAGGGTCCACCAGCGGTATTCGCAAATGTTGTCGGGTTGCGTGGCCCGGGACGGGTCGACCGCGGTAGTGCTGGCGCAAGCGAGGAAGTACTTCTCGACCTGACGCACCGGGTGTCCGCCCACCAGGTGATCCTTGGTGCGTTCCGCGAGCTGCACGCCCAGTTCGACCGCCCGCCCGTCGATGCCGAGTTCCTCCTGCAGCTCGCGGAGTGTCGCCGTGCTGTCGTCCTCTCCTGGCTCCAGGGAGCCGCCGGGTGTCGCCCAGAAGCCGCCGTTCTCGTCGTAGCGCAGCAGCAGGACGCGGTCGTCTGCGTCGAGGAGGATGGCGCGTGCGGCTTCCCTCAGCGGCGGAGCGGAGGTCGTCATGTTCTCCAGTGTGGCAGCTGCTGGAGACCGGTCAGGCCCGCTTGACCAGGTATTCGCCAATACATGCCGCGTCCAGGTCGCAGGCCTGGAATGTGGCGAGTGCGTGGACGGGGGTCTCGACGATGGGTTCGCGGTCGTTGAAGGAGGAGTTCAGGACGGCGGGACCTTTGGTGAGCCGGTGGAAGTGCTTGACCAGTGCTCCGTAGGCGGGCGCGGCAGCGGGTCGACGGTCTGGACGCGGGCGGTGCCGTCGACGTGTACGACTCCGGCGATCGAGCCTGCGTGGTCGGGACGCACGGGTGGGGCGAGGAGCATGAACGGACTGGCCACATCGAGGTCGAACCAGGTGTCGGCGTAGTCGGCGAGGATGCTCGGGGCGAATGGCCGGAACACCGGTTTACTGGGTAGTGGGCCCAGCCCCCCGTTGAGCAGTTGAAGGAGCCCCTAAGAGATATCCCGTAATGGGGTGTGGGACATGCCGGGGTGGGGTGGCGGCGCCTGTTACCGGATGTCGAGTTTGAGGTTGTGGAGTGCGGCGACGCCGGCGGCGGCGTGGTCGATGCCGTTGCCGCGGCGTCGGCATTGGCGGAGTATCTGGTGGTCTTTGAGGCGGGCGATGACGTGCTCCGCGGCGGCGCGTCGTTTGCGGAACCGGCGCAGGTTGCGGTCTTTGATGATTCTGCCGTCCGGTCCGCGTCGTGGTGTGCGGATTCGGTTCTCTCCGCGGTAGCCGCCGTCTCCGGACAGGCGGGGATGCGCTGGCAGGGATTTCCCGACGGTTTCACGGAAGACGACGACGTCGTTGCGGTTTCCGGGCCAGGCGTCGCCGACGGCGATAACGCGCCGGTCGCGGGCCCGGCAGACGATCTGCACGTTGACGCTCCGCCGGTAGTTTTTCGACTTTGCCGTTCGTTTCTTGTCGTGGACGGGGATGAGGGTGCCGTCGACGAGCCACAGTTCCCGCTTGTCGGTGGGTGGTGGTCCGAGGAGTGCGGCGAGGGGTCCGGCGAGGCGGTCGACGGTGCGGTGCACCGCCGAGTCGGAGATCCCGAAGAGAGCTCCGAGCTGCTGCATCGTCAGGTTGGTCCGGTAGGCAAGGACGAGCAGGAGGGCTCGGTCGGGAAACGGCAACGCCCAGCGCCGGCCACGGCCAGCGTCCGGCGCCGTCGCCCAAAGTCGTTCTACGACCCGGTGCATCTGCGGTCCGGTCAGTCCGGTCCATGCCCGCAGGTCGGCTGAGGTGCAGTGGGTGAGCCGCAGGCGCATGCCGGTGATCGTAGCCAGTCAACCGGGCCACGCTCAGGGCCCGTTGTCAGTGGGGCAGCTTACTGTTCCTGTGATTGCTGATCCGGCCTCCCCCCGGACAGGTTATTAGGTGTTCGGCGCGCCCAAAAGGAGGTGGAAGGTCCATGACTGCACGTCCGCAGCGCATGTCTACCGTCTCCGACGAGGCCCCCGCGCGCCGGTTCCGCGGCAAAAACAAGACCGAGCGCTGGACGCGGGGTGCGGGCACTGAACTCGCGGTCATCCGGCTGCCGTTGGACGTCCACCGACTCGAGGACGTGCGGCGTCTCGAGCGCCTGTTTGCTTCGATGTGGTCGGTGAAACGTGCTCTGCAGCGGGATGCGCGTGCCGGGGTCGACGCGTACTGGGCCGGTGATGTACGCCGCGAGGTGGATGCGAAGGCGTGGCGGGCTGCGCTGGGTCTGTCGCGGGAGGGGATGGAACATCGCGGGTACCAGCACATGGAACGCTCCCGCCACCTGGGGCATCACGTGACGAAGGCGTTGGTGATGCATCAGGCCGACGAGGTATGGGAGGGCGTCTCCCGGCACCTGTTCCCGGACGCGTCAGGCCGCAGGTCCAGCCGGCCCAGAACGGGATCGTGGTGGGATTACACGCGGATACCCGGGCGTGCCCGGTCGCACACGAAGGACCGGAAGTGGGAGACGTTCCGTCTCCACGGCACTCTCGCCGGTCACCTCGCCGCCTACCAGCACCGCGGCCTGGGCCCGGAGATCCTCACGCCCGGGCAGGCGGCCGCACTGGAGGCGGGGACGAATGTTCTCGAGCAGCCGAGACGGCTGGCCGCGCCGGCCAGGCCCGCAGGCCGTGTCCCGACCGGAGACACCACTCCGAAGGGCGCGCCGAAGACGAGGGCTGCGACGTGGTGGGACCACACCGGCCCTCTCACGCTCGTGTTCTCCGGTGGCCCGCACTCCCGCCGCGGTGACCTGGTTCTCCCGGTCCGGCTGCCGTCCGGCGCCGGCCGGTGGCCGCGGCTGCTGCACTTCCTGAACGACCCGGAGTCCTGGCACAAGGTTGACCTCGTCCGCCGCCGGGATGCGTCAGCGCCCGGCGGGTGGGCGTACGAAGCCCACCTGATGGTCCTCACCGGCGGATATGCCTCCCCTGCAACCCGGACCCGCCGCGAGGCTGCGGCCGGGATGGAGAGGGCCGGAGGCATCGACGGAAACGTGTCCAACCTGTCAGTCGTCTCCTTCCCGGACACGTTCGATCCCGCCGACGGCGGCATACGGACCAGCCGGATCGAACTCACCGACGACGAACGTGCCGCGCTCGAGAAAAAACGGCGGAAGGAGCGCGGGCGAAAGCGTGCCCTGGACCGGTCTCGGCGGGCCACGAACTCCGCACAATATGCGCCGTCGAAACGGCAGCAGGCCCGGGACGAACGACGTACAGCAGCCGGACTCCCCGCCCGCGCCGCCGCGGTGCTCGCCGGGCCCCGGGACGCGAACAAGGCCAGTGTGCCGCGGCAGGCCTACCGGCGCGACACCCTTTCCGCCGGGTACAGGGCCAACCGCGCCCGCCTGGCGGAAGCCGCAGCGACCGCGGCCGCGGCGAAGGACCACCGGGCGCGGCGGATCGCCGAGCGGGTCGTTGAAGTGCATGGCGTGCGGCTCACCGTCGAAGACTGCGACATCCGCACCTGGTACCGGCTCTGGGGCAAAGCCCTCCAGGCCACCACACCCGGACGCCTGATCGCGGCGATCGGCCGGGAATGCGAGAAGTCCGGCGGGCGGATGCTGCGCGCGTCGACGTTCACGACGAAACTCTCGCAGACCTGCATGTGCGGCGCCGAAGCCAGAAAGACACTCGGCGAGCGCGTGCACTGCTGCACGGCCTGCGAACTCACAGGCGACCGGGACATGGTCTCCGCCGCCCTTGCCGCACACGTACGACTTGCTGATCCCGGCAAGCCCAGCACGGCGGGGGGGGGGGAGGGGCTGGGGGCCCGCCCCACCCACACCAAGATCTCAGCTCAGGCGCAATATAGCTGGGTTGCACAACCCACGCGAGGACGCG
>NZ_JBHWEL010000053.1:51113-65314 GCF_042734135.1 Streptomyces sp. NPDC059668
TGGGGGGGGCGCTCCTTGGGGGTGGGGGCATGCGCCCCGTGGCCGGGGTGGGTGACAGCGGGCCCTACCCGGGGGGCGCGGGCGCCCTCCCCCCCCCCCCCCCCCGCGCCACACAACAGCTTTTCTCACCAGGGCTGCAAGTAGCCCTGTCGAGTCAACCGCAACGCGGTGCCCGCCCCACCCGGGGCCGCACCCAAGCGGCAGCCGCCAGTCCGGGAACTCCCAGACCGCAGGCCTCTGCTCGACGAAACTCGACCGACCGGAACCGGCCCGCCCCGAATGAGACCCGACCCGCAACCAAGCGGCACAAGGCCCACGTCGGAACAGCCGTCCTCATAAGGAGCACGCCGCCACCCGGCGGCCCACCCGAACAGGAACCGGACGGACGACATCTCATTACGGGATGACTCTTAGGTCGTGTCCGACGGGTCGAGTGACTCGCCGAGGGGTGAATCGTTCCGCTTGGTGTGGGGCGTGGTGATCTCTCCGATGCCGAGTGGGCTCAGCTGGAACCGCACCTGCCGACGAACGTCGGACGAGGTGGGCGCTGGCACTGCCACCGGCGCACGATCAATGGAATTCTCTTCCGGCTGCGGACCGGCCTGCCGTGGCGGGACCTGCCACCTCACTTCGGGAAGTGGCAGACGGTCTATGACCGGCATCGCAGGTGGTCAGCCGATGGCACGTGGGAGAGGATCTTGCGCGCCGTCCTCGCCGCTGCTGACGCCGCGGGCCGGATCGACTGGAGTGTGGTGAGCGTAGATTCCACGGTGTGCCGGGCCCATCAGCATGCTGCCGGGGCTCGTCGCCGGCCGGCCCGCGTACCGGGGCGACGCCGCCCCGCAGAGCATCGGTCCGACGAGGCGGTCGGCCGCTCGCGGGGTGGCCTGACGACGAAGATTCACTTGGCCAGTGACGGGAGCCGACGTCCACTGTCAGTTCTGATAACCCCAGGACAGTGGGGTGACGCGCCGCAGTTGATCACGGTCTTGGACCGCATCCGCGTTCCGCGTCCAGCCGGTGGCCGCCCACGTACACGACCGGACCACGCATGCGGGGACAAGACACCCCATGCAGGTATCGGGTCAAGCAGCTGCGGTGAGTGGTGATGGTTTTGGTGGGGCGAATGCGATTGCCTCGTTGAACTTCTGGCGGGTGGTCAGGCAGTGGTGGAGCTGGCCGAGCATGCGGTTGAAAAGGTTTCGGAGAGCCGCGTAGTAGCGATCGCCTGTCTGCCTTCGGCGGTTGTAGTGGTCGTGGGCGCCGATTGAGGCAGTGAGTGCGGCGAAAGCCCAGTGCCGGCCGGTTGCGGCCAGGCGGCTGTTCTTGATCCGGCGGTGGCTGACGTGGCGGCTTTTGCCGGACTCGCGCGTCACGGGGGCACTTCCGGCGTAAGCCTTCAGATCGCGGGCCGTGTCGAACCGGGTGCGGTCGTCGCCAATTTCGGCGAGGAGCCGGGCGCCGGTCAGCGCGGCGAGACCCGGGAAGCTCGTGATGATCTCCGCGTCGGGGTGCTGCAGGAAGAGCTCCTCGGTGGCGCTCGCCAACTCGTCGCAGGCCTTGCAGGCGGCTTCGAGCTGGGCGAGCAAGGCAAGTGTTTGGTGTCCCATCGCCGTCTCCACCAAAGCCGGCTGACGAAGCCAGGTCCGGCGGAATACCTCGAGCAGGCGGTCGGTCTCGGCCTCGATCCGGCGCTGGCGGCCAGCCTGTTTGACGGCGGCTTTGAGCTTGCTGCGGGCGAGCTTGGCGGCTTTGGCGCGATCGCCAGGATCGCTCGAGCCTCTCGTGCCAGTAGCTTCTCGCGCTTGTCGGCAAACGCTTCAAGGACTGCCGGGTAGTACTCGCGCAGGTGCGAGCGCAGACGGTTGTGGGCACGGGTGCGGTCCCAGACCGCGTCCTGCTGGGCTCTGGCGAGGACGGCGATCGCCTTGACCAGCTCAGTGTCGCCCGGCAGAGGCCGGTGAAGCTGTGCGTCGGTTCGTAGGATGTTCGCCAGGACGACGGCGTCCTGGTGGTCGGACTTTTTGCGGGAGACGGAGTGCCGGTCTCGGTAGCGTGCCACGGCCATTGGGTTGATCGCGAACACTTGGCGCCCCGAGGCCCGCAGACAGGCCACCATGAGTCCGCGTGAAGTCTCGATCGCGATCGGGATCGGATCGTCGGGAGTGTCGCCGTGTTCGGCGAGCAGACGGAGCAGGTCCTGGAAGCCCGCCGCGTCGTCGCTGACCCTGAGCTTGCCGAGCAGGCGAGCGTCGCAGTCAACCACCGCCACGTCATGATGGTCTTCGGCCCAGTCGATTCCGCAGGTCACCTGCATGCACGCCTCTTTTCGATACGTCGCTGTCCGCTGGCGTCGAGCCGCGGCAGGACCACTCGGCGACCTAATAGAAGCGCTCGTCGGCGCACCACCCCATCAGCCGTCCGTGGCCCCAGCTGTTCTCAGGGTCCTCGCTCTCGTGAAGAGCTCCACGACTCCGGCTGATCAAGAGGTGGCCCTGGGAACGGCTCGAACCACGGCACGCTACGGCGGTCGAGTTCTAAGCGGCAGGGGTCGCGCACGCGTCGCTCTTGTCGAAGCACTCAAAGCGCGGCATACAGCAAGACATCTCGCTCGACCCCTGCCCAGAGCTGATCCAACTCCCAGCCCTCAACGCCTATTAGGCATACAGCTCGCATCGAAACCGTCGGTACCTGCGACGACGGCAGATCCAGCACACGATCCCCGAGCGTCGAGACCAACGAGCCAACCGCCGAAGACGCGGGAGCCGAGGAGGTCGTCCCACTGCTTTCGACCGGGCCCGGTATGCCCGCAGAAACGAGGTCGAACGGTGCATCAACGCGCTCAAAGGATCCAGGGCCGTGGCGACTCGGTACGACAAAAGAGCCTACGTATTCCACGGCACGGTGACTCTGGCCGCGCTTCGCCTGTGGCTCCGCCCCTGACCTCTCAGATGCCCTTCCCGCAGTAGCCATGCCGATCAACTCAGTCGTCGGCCGCGACGAGGAGAGTGATCCGTCCAGCTGAGCGGTCGATGAGCACGAACTCATGGAAGTGCTCGTGCACACGCCCCCAGTCGTGAATGGACTCATCCCCCAGCCCGCTCAGGTAGTAGATCTGGTCGGCCACCGCCAGGCGGTCGAACACCTCCTGCTGCAGATCCGCCTCCAGCTCGGCGGGCACCTCCCCGAACTGGTTCACCCACCCCCACAGGATGTCCGCGCTCCTCTCCCGGCTGACGGCTTCGTAGACGTCGGGGGCGACCAGCCTCAGCCAATACGGGCCGTGCCTGGATCCCTCCGACAGGACTCCGCCGCCCGCGTAGTCGTCCCGGAACTGTTCATGCCCGATGAGTGCCGAGAGCAGTTCCTGAGCTTCGTCGGACTCAGCCGGGAACCGCAGATGCTTGATGTCGACCCACCTGTAACCGTATGACCTCGGGTCTTGGAACTTGTAGTTCCGGAAATTGATGAAGGCACTGGCCTCATGGGTGAGCGGGTTATCCATAGCGCCACAGCTTAGAAGTCGAGCAACGTCACTCTACGGACCCATCGGACAGGCCCTAGTCGCCGCAGGCGCAGTCCGCCGCCACCGCTTGACATCAGCGCCCGGATCCGAGACGGCAGCGTCCGCCACCGACCCGGGGCCGGCCCGCGGATCGAGTCCTTGAGCCGGCCGGGGCGGACAGGGTCAACAGTGCGGAATGGACCCGTTAGCCGCGGCGCTGTTGTCCACGTACGGCGCATACGTCCATCCGGTGACGGTCAGCTCGAGTCCACCGAGGTGGGTGTAGCGCTCGTCGATGGTGTGGTACCAGATGTTTCCCCGACCCAGGTTCTGACCGGTGCTCCAGCAGTCGGTCAGGAGCTGGTCACCACCCCAGAGGTCCGGAACTCCGACCGTACCGGCGGCCAGGTTGGTGTTCTTGAAGACGGCCGCACCGGTCTGCACGGTGAGCAACGAACTCGCGGACGCGATCCCCGCCGCCGCCACTACCAGCCCTCCCGCACTCAGTGCGGCGACCGCCGCCATCGACGCGCTGGCGCGCCGGAATGTGTATCTCATATCTGCCTCCCGATCATTTGGGTGAGTTCTCGCGTCGGGCAGCGAGTGCTGCCGTGCACCAAAGTGCCGGACGAGGCTGGGACAAACGTTGGACAATCCTTGAACAGCGGTTCGCTGGTCAGGCCGTACGCCTGTCCAGGTTGTGGCGGAGCCGGACGCGCAGGGGGGCCGTGTCCGGGAGGGGGATGCCGTCGACGAGGGCCAGGGCCTGGGTCCAGGCGTCGTGGGCGGCGTCGGGGTGGCCAGCGGCAGCGTGGGTGTCGCCGAGGTCGGTGAGACAAGCGGCTTCGTGGTAGCGGTCGTCGGTCCCACGGACAACGACAACGGCTTGGCCGTAGCAGTCGACGGCCCGCTCGTACCGGCTGAGACGACGGTGGATGTGCCCGAGACTTCGCCAGGTGCAGACCTGGCCGTGCAGATCCCCGATCTCCTCCACCAGGGCGAGGGCCCGCCAGCTGTGGGAGAGGGCCGAGGGCCATTGGTCGTCGAGTCCGGCGAGTATCCGCCCGATGTGGTTGAGGGCGATGGCTTGTCCAAGCCGGTTGTGCGCGGCCTGGTAGTGGGCGAGGATCTGCCGCGCCTCGTTGAGTTCCTTGAGGCGCTCGGCGTCCGGTTGGTGCTCACCGCCGTCGTCCGATCTGAATTCGCCCTCGTCCGATCGGTGCTCGCCCAGGTCCGAGGACAGCTCGGCGAGCTGGCTGTGGATGCGGGTCTGGCCGGCGTGGTCGCCGAGTTCTCTGAACAGGTCCAGGGCGAGTGCGTAGTGGGTGCGGGCCTCGTCGGGGCGGTTCAGCTTAGTGTGGGCAAAAGCGAGACCTCGATGAGCGTAGGCCAGTCCGGCCCGGTCGTGGTGGCAGCGGGCGGCGTTGAGGGCGGTCGTATGGGCGGCGGCCAGGGCGGACCAGCGTCCCTGCCGGATGAGGAAGGTGGCGAGGAACGCTGCGAGCTGCCAGGTGTGGGTCTCGAAACCCGAAGGGGCCTGTTCGACGGCGGCGAGGACGACGGGGTGCTCGGCGGTGAACCACGCCAGGGCCTCCCCAGGGTCCGGCAGTTCCTCGACGACGGCCCCCGGGGCAGCGGCGGGCGGCCGGAGCGGGTCCTCCTTGCGGCTCAGCAGCGCGTCCGCGGTGTGGGCGGTGTGCAGGTAATGGTCGAGCATCCGGTGCACCGCCGAGCGCCGGGTGTCGTCGCTGTCGTGGGTGGTGACCAGTTCGGCGGCGTAGGCGCGGAGCAGATCGTGGAAGGTGTGCCGGCCAGGGGCGTGATCGGTGAGGAGGCCGGCGCGGGACAGCTCGGTCAGCAGGGCGCGGGTGCGGGTGCGCGGCAGACCGGCCAGGGAGGCGGCGACGGATACGGTGAAGCCGGGCCCAGGGTGGAGTCCCAGGAGCCGGAACAGGCGGGCTGAGTCGCCGCTCAGCGCCTGGTACGACGTGGCGAACACTGCGCGTATGCGGGTTGCCGGGTCACCGCCGTCCAGGGCGTCCAGGCGGCCGCCGGACTCTTGCAGTTCCTGGGCGAGGGCGGTGAGCGGCAGGCGGGGCCGCGCGGCGGCGCGTGCGGCCGTGATTGCCAGGGCCAGCGGCAGTCCGGCGCACCGGGCGACGATCTCGTCGACGGCCGCGGGTTCGGCGGCCGTCCGGTGGGCGCCGAGACGGCCCGTGATTAGATCCCTCGCCTCAGCCGGGGTGAGTAGGTCTACGGTCAGCAACTGGGCGCCCGCCGTCGCGGCCAGGCCGGTGAGGCGGTCGCGGCTGGTGACCAGGGCCAGACAGCCGGGCGCGCCGGGCAGCAGCGGTCGTACCTGCTCGGCGTCGCGGGCGTTGTCCAGCACCACGAGTACTCTCCGGCCGGTCAGCAGACTCCGGTAGAGGCCCGTTTGCGCCTCCAGGCCCTGCGGGATGCGGGCCGGGGGCACCCCGAAGGCGTCCAGGAACCCCTGGACTGCGTCGGCCGGGCTCATCACGGAGCCGCCGGGGTCAAATCCGTGCAGGTTCACATACAACTGCCCGTCGGGGAAGGAGTCGCGCACCCGGTGGGCCCAGTGCACGGCCAGTGCGGTCTTGCCCACTCCGGCGGTGCCCGACATCGCCAGGACGACCACTGCGGCGGGCCGCGCCGGGCTGGCTTCGGACCTGCCGGTACCGGGCAGCAGGGTGTCTAGGCGCGCGAGTTCGTCCTCACGGCCGGTAAAGGCCGCGACGGACAGGGGCAGTTGGGCGGGAGGTGTGATCGGCTGAGCCGATTCTGCCTGCCGCGGGGTGGTTGTGGGGGCGGTACCCCGGCTCAGAACCGCGCTCTGGGCGTCCCGCAGCGCCTGCCCCGGGTCGATGCCCAGTTCCCGGCCCAGTCGGCCGCGGGTTCGGTGGAAGTGGTCCAGGGCCTCGGCGGAACGGCCGCTGCGGTGTAGGGCGAGAATCAACTGGACGGCCAGACGTTCGTCCAGGGGACGCGCCGCCGCGCGGGCCGACAGGCCGGGCAGCAGCACGGCATGCTGTCCGAGGCGTAATCGCAAGTCGCCCAGGTCGAGTTGGGCTGCCTGTTGCTCCTGGACCAGGGTGTCGCGCAGGGCGTTCAGCCAGGGCGTGTCCAAGGTCGCGAAGGGTTCCGAACGCCATAGCCGCAGGGCCTGTTCGAACAGGGCCGCGGCACGGGTGTCGTCGGCGGTGGCACGGGCCCGGGTCAGGAGCAGCCGGAAAGTATGCATATCCACGGTCACGGTGTCGGCGACGTTCAGGACGTAACCGCCCGGCTGTCGCGCGATGGCTACCTCGCTCGTGGCGGCCAGGGCCTGTCTCAGCCGGGAGAGGTAACCGCGCAGGGTGGTCACGGCCTGCCGCGGCGCACTGTCCCCCCAGATCCGGTCCACCAACTGATCGGTCGTCACCGGACGGTTGACGTCCGCCAACAACACCGCCAGCACGCCCCGCTGGCGGGCGTGCCCCAGCGTCGTGGACCGGCCGTCAATGTCGGCCTCGATACTGCCCAGCACGCCGAACTCCACCGTCATCCCGATCCCGCTCCTCCACGCCGGCAACCGCACACCCGTTCCTACCCGTTCGAGGAGTCTGATCTCATCGAGTCCAACGCAGCCGCGCGCAGTTCACGCCCGTGGCATCGGTCAGGCTCACGGGGCGGCTCAGACGAGGGCGCTGGAGGCCCAGCCCCAGCCAGCAGCGATGCCTGCTCCGGCGAGCCAGAGGCCGCCTGCGTTGGCGAGGTTGAAGGCGGAGTGCTTGGAGGCCGCGGAGAGGGTGGGGGCGTCGGATGCGGCGCGGATGACCATGGTTTGCAGGGAGGCGGTCATGAGGAAGCCGACAGCACCGAGAATCACGACCATTCGCAGTGCGATCCAGAGGATGTGGGCGGTGAGGTAGAAGACGACATGGGCTGCGGCGAGGCCGGCGGAGGCAGTGCGGCGGACTGCGTGGTCGGTGAGGGGTCCGGCTGCGGCAACGCCGATGGTCATGCCGACGCCGGCGAGGGCGAGGATCCACATGACGGAGGACTCGCCCGGTCGCGTGACCTCGGTGGTGATGGAGGAGAGGTAGGCGTAGAGGGCGAAGACGCTGGCGAATCCGAAGACGGCGGTGGCCAGGCCGAGCAGGACCTGGGGCTTGCGCAGGGGGCGCAGTTCGCGGCGCAGGCTCTGCTGGGCTTGGACCGGCTTGTAGGGGACGAGCAGGGCGAGACTGGCGATGGCGAGGACGCCGATGCCGGTGACGACGAGGAAGGTGGCGCGCCAGCAAGGTCCCGGCGTCGGCCTGGACGCCCGCCGTCGAGGCCCACGGCGAGATCCGTGACGGCGCCTGGGTCGCCGAACTCACCGGCGATGTCCTGGGCGGCTGGCCGAAGGGCATACGGCTGATCGTTCGGAAGGAACGGCCGTACCCTGCAGCTCAGTTGAGGCTCACGGACGCGGACGGCATGCGGCTGACCTGTTTCGCCACCAATACCTCCGGCCGGCCGATCGCCGAACTCGAGCTCCGTCATCGGCTGCGGGCCCGGGCCGAGGACCACATCCGGGCTGCCGGGGCCACCGGACTGCGGAATCTCCCTTTGCACCACACCGCCCGGAACTGGATCTGGCTGGAGACCGTGCAGATCGCACTGGACCTGCCGGCCGGATGCCGATGCTCGAACTGACCGGCACGGCCAGGCTCTGGGAGCCCCGCCGACTGCGGCTCGTCTTTTCACCACGGCCGGACAATTCATGACCACCGGCCGTCGGTGGATCCTCCGCCTGGCGGCCCTGGACCAGCTACGTCACCACAGCTCTCGAGCGGCTCGCACTCCTGCCGAACCCCGGCTGACCAACCGATTCCCGTCCCTACGACAGCAGCTCAAAACGCGGAGCAGTGGGACCCGGCGCCACCTCGAGGCGACACTCGGGCCCTGGGCCTGCACAGCCTTCGCCCACGGCACGAAAACGGTCCACCGACTCCGTCGGCGGACCGTCACGAAACTTCGAGTTAATGCGCGACTGGCTCAGTGACAGTTCGAGCCGGCCAGCGCACTACCACCGTCCGGGCCGCTCGATCGTACTTACTCTGGTGGTAAGCGGCCTTGTCCTTGAACATTTGGACCAACAGGATAGCGGCAACCAGCAGGTTCAACACAGGCAACGCCAGAAAGGCCCCCCGGTCGAACTCTCTGAGGAACGTATCCCTCCATGATGGCGGCAGAGTCCCGTCCGACCAAAGCCGGACCACCCGCAGCCCAAACAGCCGCTTCCCGACAGTCGTGCCCCACCAATGCACCAGCGGTAGGAAGTAAACAACGCCGCCCACCGCGAACCCCACGGGAATCAACACCACCAGCGCAGCCCCATCACTCGATGCTGCGGCAGCCATAAACCCAAGGCACGCAAAAACGAACGCAATCACCGTGTCCACCAGACGGGCCGCAATCCTGCGCCCGTTGGACGCCAGAACCAACACCGGGTGTCCCGTCGCACCCATCTCACCATCCATGACGTACTCGACCAGAGCTCCCTCTGGCCGCACGCCCCGCAATGGATCCATACTGGCCAAATGCTCCCTATACCACTCGCGGCCCATAGCACGAGCAACCACGGAAGGAACTCCTTCCACGCCCACAAGGTTCACTTTCGTCACATCACTCACTGAATTAACCAACTACCTATCCATAGAAGAAAGTTCCATACCGCAACACTCGAGTCGATTCGCCTGAATACCCTAAGAAGAGGCGAGCGTTCCGACCTGCAATCAGACCACGAACGCGATCTTGACGTCAACTAGCCTAAAACCCAAGGAGGGGGGCAGAACTAGTACGAATCAAACAACGGCTTGACACTGCCAAGGCAGAGCTACTCCGATGCACGGTCAACACACCTGGAGTCCAAGAGCTGATAGCGATCTAAAACTGGGGGCCGGATCCCGAAATCCCTCGCAGTCGAAAATGCCAAGCCCTCGCTCGCGGGTATATTGCGGTACCAGGTATAAGCGGTGAGGGCGGTTATGTTGGTGCGCGCGCTGCATGGTCGTGCCCGCCTAGACTCGGACCTCCGAGCGCCACAACACCATCCCCGACCGCTGCCTCCACTCGCCGAAGCACCGCCACGAGTGGCAGCACCGTGACCGTGAGGCAGCGGGCACCGAGCGGCTGGCAGCACAACCCGCGCGTGTTCACCTCCGGCAGCCCACCACCACGCTCCCGGACCAGGGCGTCGAACCTGTCGTCATCAAGGAACTCGTCGGTCACACCCGCGTCGGGGTGACCGCGACGGTGTACGCACACGCCCGGCTCCACCTCCAGCGTGAACCATCGATGAACTCGGGAACGCCCTTGACCACCCGCCAACGATGGGTCAACCCACGACGACAACGGCGACGACCCACCGCCCTGCGGAGCCACCGTCCACTGCCGTTGTCGTCAACTGCTGCCGTCACTCAGTGCAGAAGCCCCGCCAGGACGCGCCTGACGGGGCTTGAACTTTGCTAATGCCATCTCGTGCGAGGCTTGCAAGATCGGGATGGGAGAGTACACCCTACCCGCCAGTCAACGGACCGCGATCGTGACCTGGATCGAACGGACGTACCACCGGCGCCGTAGACAAGCCTCGCTCGGCCTGACACCCGCCGAATTCGAAACCGTCATGACTACACCG
Organism: Streptomyces sp. NPDC059668; assembly: GCF_042734135.1. Classification (NCBI taxonomy): domain Bacteria; kingdom Bacillati; phylum Actinomycetota; class Actinomycetes; order Kitasatosporales; family Streptomycetaceae; genus Streptomyces; species Streptomyces sp. NPDC059668. The sequence goes on from NZ_JBHWEL010000053.1 coordinate 61,304, forward strand.
GCCCTCCAGGCCGCGTGATCGAACCTGCCACCCAAACCTGCACCAGACCCCTCTGCCTCGCCAAGCGCAGCACGTAGTACACCTGCCGCAGATCCATTCATCCATTCCATTGCTCAATGTCATGGGTAGCAACTGTTGGACGAACGAACCATTGATTCCTAGGCTCGGCCAGGCAGGCTTCCGCGCAAGAAGGTCCCAACCACCTGTCTGCCGCATCCAGAGGAGACGTTCGATGAAGCAACGCACCATCGGAGAACAGGCGGTGTCGGCGATCGGGCTCGGCGGCATGCCGATGTCCATTGAGGGACGCCCCGACACCCGGAGATCGATCGCGACGATCCACGCCGCGCTCGACCGCGGTGTCACGCTCATCGACACGGCGGACGCCTATCACCGCGACGCCGGCGAAGTCGGACACAACGAGGAGCTCATCGCCCAGGCTCTGCGCGCGTATGGCCGGGGAGCGGACGACGTACTCGTCGCGACGAAGGGGGGTCACCTGCGGCCCGGCGATGGCAGTTGGGCCGTGAACGGCAATCCGGCTCATCTCAAACAGGCCGCCAAGGAGTCGGCCAAGCGCCTGGGTGTCGAGGCGATCGGCCTCTACCAGTTCCACCGCCCCGACCCGAGCGTCCCGTATGCCGATTCGATCGGTGCGATCCGTGACCTGCTCGATGAGGGTGTGATCATCATGGCAGGCATCTCGAACGCGACCGTGGACAAGATCGACGAGGCGAACGAGATCCTGGGCGGCCAGCTCGTCTCGGTCCAAAACCAGTTCTCGCCCAGATTCCGTTCAAGCCTGCGCGAGCTGGAACACTGCAACGAACTAGGGATCGCGTTCCTGCCCTGGAGTCCGCTGGGCGGCATAGCGAAGGCGCCCGAACTCTCGACACAACAGACCGCTTTCCGAGAGGTCGCGGACGAGGTAGGCGTCAGCGTCTACCGGGTGGCGCTCGCGTGGGAGCTTGCCCTCGCGCCCGTGGTGATCCCGATTCCCGGGTCCTCGCGTCCCGAAAGCATCCGTGACTCGGCGGCCGCCACCGACGTCAAGCTCACTCCCGGGCAGATTTCCCGCCTGTCGGCGGCCTGAGGCGCGCGGCACCCGCACCAAATACTTCTTACGGACAAGGACCCGATCGTGAAGACGTTCAAGCTCCCCGGCACCGAAATGGTCGTCCCGAACATCGTGCTCGGCCTCATGCGCATCCAGGAAAAGAGCGATGCAGAGGTACGCGAACTCCTCGCCACCGCGATGGACGCCGGCATCACCTTCCTCGATCACGCCGACGTGTACGGCAGCGAGCTGCACGGATGCGAGCGCCGTTTCGCCGAGGCGATGCAACTGACCCCCTCCCAGCGCGAAAAGTTGATCATCCAGTCAAAGGCGGGCATCGTCCGTGAGGGCCCGTACTTCGACTTCTCCTACGAACACATCGTCGAGTCGGTGGACGGTTCACTCAAGGCTCTTGGCACCGACTACCTCGACATCCTGCTACTGCACCGTCCCGACGCCTTGGTCGAACCCGAAGAAGTCGCACGTGCATTCGACGATCTCGCCACGGCAGGCAAGGTACGGACCTTCGGCGTCTCGAACCACACCCCCCGGCAGATCGACCTGCTGAAACGCCATGTCAGTCAGCCACTGGTGATCAACCAACTCCAGCTGTCGATCACTCACGCCCCGCTCATCGCGCAAGGCGTCGCAGCCAACATGCAGGGCTTGGACCAGTCGGTCAGCCGCGACGACGGGCTCCTCGACTACTGCCGCCTGCACGACATCACTGTGCAAGCCTGGTCACCTTTCCAGGCCGGCTTCTTCGACGGACCGTTCCTCGGCTCGGAGCGCCACCCCGACCTCAACGCCGTCATCGACCGTCTGGCGGCGAAGTACGGTGTGCCCTCCCTGGCCATCGCGACAGCCTGGATCACCCGGCACCCCGCCCGGATGCAGGTGGTCATCGGTACCACCACACCGCAGCGCGTCGCGGACGCCGCCCTCGGATCGGACGTGCCGCTGTCCCGTGCAGAATGGTACGAACTGTTCCGCGCCGCGAACTACATCGTGCCGTAGCCGCCGGCCCGATCCACGCACTCCAACGTCCACGGCCGCCGCGATCATCTGCGCCGCCCGTCGGGGCTTGTTCGCCAACTCGACGTCGCCGGAACCTGACGCGTGGTCGGCCCGCCATGGCAGCGTCTGCAAGGTTGCTTCGGTGTCGTGCGCGAGGACGTGGGCGCACGCGAAGGAATGCCATGCAGCAGGGCCAAGCGTTGGAAACTGCAGATGGGACCGTTGTCGGCGGATGGGGACAGCCGTTCGTTGACCTCAGGGAAAGCCATCGTGCATCGCCAGGATTGGCTGTGGCGAGCTCGACGAGCACGTGGCCCGTTTGGGCGGCGACCTGTTCGGCGGTGAAATACTGCAGGGCTGACGGGTCGTCGTCGCGGCGGTGCTGCAGCAGGCGGCAGCGTTGCGGAAGGCATCTGTGTCGCCGGCCACGGCATTCGCGGTGGACAGAGTTCCCATGCCCGAGAGCGCGGGCGATGGACAGGTTGCGCGCAGTGTGGTCGACGACGGCTTCGGCGAGGCACAGGGCGGCCGCGGGCTTGGCGCTGGCAGCGTGCTGGTAGGAGAGCATAACCAGGACGTTGACGACGGCGCGGGTGTCGCCGGCGGAGCGGTCGCAACGGATGGCGACAGCCGGTAGCGCTTGGCGGCGGCGCTGAGGGCCGCGTCAAAGCCCATCCCGCCTGCGAGTTGGGCTATTCCACCGGTCATGCATGTCCACAGGCGGCCATGGCGCTCCTCCTGGTGCCGTGAGGCGAGTGGGCGCTGCTCCTGTAAGAGGCCTCCGCTCTCCACACCTCTACACCCAGTTCGTCCGATTTCCGCACCGACACTCGGGGACGGCCCATACGCCAGCCCGTAGACACGAAAGCGACGGAAACCGTTGTCGGCCGGGTCCACGTCCGGGTGCGGATTCCACAGCGGTGCACGCAGCCCCTTGGTGGGTGAGCCAACGGTCAAGCAGGGAGAGCTGCGTCGGCCGCTACCCCTCGTCGAACTGGCTGACAGCCACCTCAGCAAGAGGTGTGGGCGGTCCCACGCAGCTTGCGACCGGGGCGCGGGACCGCATGCCCTGCCGTCCTGTCAGCGGGCCGGGCGCATACGACAATACGGATGTCGGAGTCCCAAACGGGGATAGCGCGCCGAAAAGCTGTTCTGCGTACTGATGGACAAGCCTCCGCCGGATTGCCACCCCTACAGTCGCCATTACTGATCCAGACCCCGACAATCCCGGCCTGGCCGTGTCTGTCTGATCAGGCCTGAGGCGCCCGACATCGCGGGTTGATCCGAAGCACACGTCTCGGGCGGATCGAATCCGCGAGCAAGGGTGCCGAGCCGGCCGTTGACAGCCGAGTGTTCGGCAAACCGTTGTCGGCGCGTCGTTGCCCGGCGGGCCTGGTAGCCGCATCCTGACGGCTCAGCAAGATCACGATGAAGAGAATGAAGGTTCCCGCCCATGGAGCACCCCGACCTCAACAAGAACCCACTCGGCAAGCCGGATCAGTGGGCCAAGTTCCGAGGGCTCGTCTGGTGGCAGCTGGTCCTCTCGATCGCGCCGATCCTCCTGCTGCCGATCGGCGGGGCGATAGGCGGGGCCATCGGAGCGGCGGGCGTCTTCGCGAACCTCTCCCTCGCCCGCAAGGCCTTCGGGACACCCGTCAAGCTCCTGGCGATGCTGGGCGTGGTACTCGCCTCCTACCTGGGCTACTTCCTCGTCGTGGGTCTTGTCCTCAACCTGGTCAAGGGCTAACTCTCCGGCCAGGAACCCTGACCTCAGTGGCCAGGGCAATGGGCCGGGGCAACCCGCCCCGGCCCATACCCTTCGGATCAGGGCCGGGCGCCCGGCCCAGATCCGCCGGCCCCTCCCGCCCCACCGGGACTAGTGGGCTGCGCCAGTGATCCTGTGGGCTCCTGAAAGTGTTTGTGTGTTTTCGGGGCGC
>NZ_JBHWEL010000053.1:65324-65799 GCF_042734135.1 Streptomyces sp. NPDC059668
CCCACCCCCCCCCCCCCCCCACCCTCGCGCCCCGCGCCGGGCCCCCCCCCCCCCCCCCCCCGGCCCAGCGCGCCCGACCGTACCTAGTGTGATGCGCCAGGAATCCTGAGGGCTACTTAACTTGATTGAGTGATGTCGGTGCCGTTGGCCTGACATCTGGATGCTGGCACCGGTAACCCTGGGGTGTGAGGTACGCGCAGGGCGGTGGGCTGACCGGCGCCGAGAGAACTACGCGGGAGCGGTTACGGCTCCAGGCCGTGGACCGTCTCGAGGCCGGGCAGAAGACTGCGGAGATTGCCGCTGCCCTGCGGATCAGCGTGCGATCGGTCGAGCAGTGGCGCCGGGCCTAGCGCGAGGGCGGCGAGGCCGGATCCTGTCTAAGAGGTCCTAACAAAGGCGTTGGACGTGGCGGTGGGTGATCAAACAGACGGCGAGTCCGAGGAACGCTTCGTGGATGTCGTCGCGTCGTTCCCAG
>NZ_JBHWEL010000054.1:0-33384 GCF_042734135.1 Streptomyces sp. NPDC059668
CCAGCCCCGGCCAGCGCGCCCGCCCCCCCGGCGCCGGGCGCGCCCCGCCCCCCGGCCGCGCGCCCCCCCCGCCCGGCCCCCCGGGGCGGCGCCGCCCTGGGGGCCCGGAAACACCACGCGCGCGTGGCGCCCGTTTCCGGGCCTCACGCGCGCGTGGAGGGCGTCTCGGTCGGATCACCTCAAGGATTCGCGGTGTTGCCCTGGGTGTCGCCACCACCGTCTCCGGTGGGGTCCGGGGAGGCCGGCGCGTCGGTGCTCGGCTCGTCCGACGGTTCCGAGGGCGTCGACTTCGTCGGGGTGTCCGAGGGCTCGTCGGACGGCTCGTCGGAGGGACGGCTGCTGTAGCTCTTGGACGGGGTGTACGACGGCGTGTAGTCCGAACCGGAGTCCGAGCCCGTGCCGTTGTCCGTGGAATTGTCCGTCGAGGTGTCCGTGGAGTCGTCGCTCGGGCTCGCGCTGGGCTCGTCGCCCTTCTCGGACGGCGTGACCTTGGGCGACTGGGTCGTGCCGGTGCCGCCGCTGCCGCCGCCACCGGTGTTGTTGAGGGCGAGCGCGACCCCCGCCGCGATCGCGATCACCGCGAGCACCGCGAGGATCCACAGCTTGCCGCGGCCGCCGCCCCCGTTGCCGCGCCCCTCGAAGCCGCCGTCGTCCCCGCCGCCGTACGGCGGGATGATCGGCGCCGGGATCTGCGTGGTCCCGGACTCACCGGGATGCGGCAGCGCGGTCGTACCCGCGAAGCCCGCCGCCGGGGTGTGCAGCCCCTCGTGCACCGTGACCGGCCCGGTGTTCCAGGTGCCGGTGTGGCCGCCCTGGTCGTACAGCATCTGAAGCCCGTACTGGACGAGCCCGCGCATCTCCTCGGCCGTCTGGAACCGGTCGTCCGGCTCCTTCGCGAGCGAGCGCATGACCAGCCCGTCGAGCTCGGGCGGCGCCGCCGCCGCGACCTCGGACGGGGGCACCGGGATGTCCTGGACGTGCTGGTAGACCACCGACAACGGCGTCTCACCGGTGAACGGGGGCCGCAGCGCGAGAAGTTCGTAGAGCAGACAGCCGGTCGCGTACAGGTCGGAGCGGTGGTCGACGGCCTTGCCGAGCGCCTGCTCCGGGGAGAGGTACTGCGGGGTGCCCATGACCATGCCGGTCTGGGTCATCGTCGACTGCGCGCCGTGCAGGGCGCGCGCGATGCCGAAGTCCATCACCTTCACGGCACCGGTCTGCGTGATGATCACGTTCGCCGGCTTGATGTCCCGGTGCACGATGCCGTGCTGATGCGAGTAGGCAAGCGCCTCCAGCACACCCGAGACGATGATCAGCGCCTGCTCGGGCCCGGGGGCCTCGGCGTTGATGAGCAGGTCCCGGATGGTGCGGCCCTCGACCAGCTCCATCACGATGTACGGGACGACCCCGTGCCCGACCACGTCCTCGCCGGAGTCGTACACGGCGACGACGGCGTGGTGGTTGAGTCCGGCCACCGACTGGGCCTCGCGTGTGAAGCGGGCCTTCGAGACCGGGTCCTCGGCCAGGTCCGAGCGGAGCAGTTTGACCGCGACGGTGCGCCCGAGGCGCACGTCCTCGGCCGCGAACACCTCGGCCATGCCGCCCCGGCCTAGTCTGTGGGTCAGCCGATACCGGCCATCCCCCACAAGTCCGCCGTTACCCCACATCTCCGGCGCATCTGACATACCGCCGCCAGTCGCCTCGGGGTCGGACGGGCCCTGAGCGCGCTGCTGCTGTGCCATCAGTCCTCGCCGTCGTTTCTGCCCGCGGTCTGCGCGGTGGTTGTTACGGTCTCCGTCGAGCCACGCTACAGGCTCGGCGCGGGGTGCCGGTCCGAGATGGGATCGAGATGGACCGGCCATCCAACCCGCCCCGGGTACCCGCGCGCAAATCCTGTGTACCGCCCGTACGGCACCTGTAACGCTTCCGCGACGCTTCTTTCGCGTACGGTCACGGAACGGGCACCGAGCTTGACGTGTCACCGCCCTCGGGCAGACTTGGCCGGGAATCAGCCAATCGATCACCGGACCACAGGTGATCACAGCCGATCGGTTCGATCACAGTCAATCGATCACGGACCGCGGGAGCAACCAGCCGACGCTGCCGCCGTGCCGATGGGGGACGCAGAACATGAGCCAGGACGGCGCACAGGGCCGGTACGCGGGGCGCGCGGTCGCCGGTGGCCGCTACCAGCTGCGCGATCTGCTCGGCGAGGGCGGCATGGCCTCGGTGCATCTCGCGTACGACTCGGTGCTCGACCGCCAGGTGGCGATCAAGACACTGCACACGGAGCTCGGCCGTGAGCAGGCCTTCCGCGAGCGTTTCCGCCGCGAGGCCCAGTCGGTGGCCAAGCTCACGCACACGAACATCGTCTCGGTCTTCGACACCGGCGAGGACGTCCTCAACGGCATGACGACGCCGTACATCGTCATGGAGTACATCGAGGGCAAGCCGCTCGGCTCGGTCCTCGACGCGGACATCCAGCAGTACGGCGCCATGCCCGCCGACAAGGCCCTGAAGATCACCGCGGACGTGCTGGCGGCCCTGGAGATCAGCCACGAGATGGGTCTGGTCCACCGGGACATCAAGCCGGGCAACGTGATGATGACGAAGCGCAACGTCGTCAAGGTGATGGACTTCGGCATCGCCCGCGCCATGCAGTCCGGGGTCACCTCGATGACCCAGACCGGCATGGTGGTCGGCACCCCGCAGTACCTCTCTCCCGAGCAGGCGCTCGGCCGGGGTGTGGACGCCAGGTCGGACCTGTACTCGGTCGGCATCATGCTGTTCCAACTGGTCACCGGACGGCTGCCGTTCGAGGCCGACTCGCCGCTGGCCATCGCGTACGCGCACGTCCAGGAGGAGCCGGTCGCGCCCTCCTCGGTCAACCGCTCGCTGCCGCCGGCCGTGGACGCGCTGATCGCCCGCGCGCTCAAGAAGAACCCGAACGAGCGTTTCCCGAGCGCCGAGACGATGCGCGACGAGTGTCTGCGCGTGGCCCAGTCGCTTCAGGTCGCTCCGCCGAGCATCGTGCCGGGGGCCAGGACGTCGAGCGGCGCGGGCGTGGGCTCCGCCGTCTTCCCGCCGGTCGACCAGTCGATGCCGACGCCCGGTCCCGTGCAGACCCCGTACCAGCCGGGCCCCTACGGCGCGCCCACGCCGCCGCCCACGCCCTCCTCCCCGGCGTACGGCTATCCGCAGCAGGGCGGCTACCAGCAGGCCCCGCAGACCGCTCCGTACGCCCCGCAGCACGGTGTGCCGACCCCTCCGCCGTACAACCTCGCGCCCCAGCACGTGACGTCCGTCGCGGGCGGTCCGGGGGACCGCAGGAGCAACAAGGGGGTCGTCATCGGGTCGATCGTCGTCGCGATCGTCGCGATCGGCGGTCTGCTCACCGCCCTGTCGATGAACGGCGGCGGTGGCGGCGACGACAAGGGGGGCGGCGGTACGAGCACGACGCCGTCCGTGGTGGCGAGCCACCGGGGTCCGGACACGTCGAAGACGATCGACACGGAGAAGTGCACGGATCCGCAGGAGTCGTACGACGACCCGGACAAGATCCAGGTTCCGGACTTCACCTACCGGTACATCAAGTCGGTCAAGTCCTGCTTCCAGGCCGCGGGCTGGCGGATGAAGGAGACCCCCGTCGACGAGAACACGTACGGCCAGGGCACGGTCATGGAGCAGTTCCCCACCGCCGGAACGGACGTCGACCCGAAGGACATGCCCGACATCGAACTGAAGGTCTCGACCGGCGACCCGTCCTGAACGACCGGTGACGACGACCGGTGACGACCGGCAGCCGGTCACGACCGGTCCCGGGCAACCGGGCACCGGTGGCCGATGACGGGTGACCATCCGCTCGACGGCCGGAGGCCAGGAGCCGGAAGCCGGAAGCAAGGAACGGGCCCGGCACTCTCGTGCCGGGCCCGCCGTGTCCGTGCCGTCGCCCGCTTTCCGGTCCGCGGTGCCGCGGCGGCCTACAGGTACGGGCCGCCCGAGCGACCGCCCGTCCGCGGATCCTCGTCGCCCTCCGCGCCCCCGACGCCCGGCGGAAGGGCGCGGCGCATCTGCTCCAGCTGCGCCCTGGCCGCCATCTGCTGCGCGAACAGGGTCGTCTGGATGCCGTGGAAGAGACCTTCGAGCCAGCCCACCAGCTGCGCCTGGGCGATCCGCAGCTCGGCGTCGCTGGGGGTCGCGTCGTGGGTGAAGGGCAGCGAGAGCCGCTCCAGTTCCTCGACCAGTTCGGGGGCGAGGCCGTCCTCCAGCTCCTTCACCGAGCTGGCGTGGATCTCCTTGAGCCGGACCCGGCTCGCGTCGTCGAGAGGCGCGGCGCGCACTTCTTCGAGAAGTTGCTTGATCATGCTCCCGATGCGCATGACCTTGGCTGGCTGTTCGACCATCTCTGTCACCGGGACCTCGCGGGAGTCCTCGTCACCGGTGCCACCGAGAGCCATTCCGTCCTGGCCCACGACCAGGATCTGGGGGTTCTCCGGCGACCTTTCGTTCCTCGGCATCTCCATGCCGCCATTGTCTCGCACCCCTCCACCTCATCACGGTGGCGCCCCCCGCACAGGGTGATCCACTCCGCCGGTCACCGTCGGGATGCCGGGAAGATGGTGTCATGTGAGGCTTGCCCCAATGATCATGGGACTCCTCTACCGGGAGGGGGTCACCGGCGTGACTCCATGGCTCGGCCCACCCCGCGGGCTGATATTGCTGCTGATTCTGGCGACCACCGTGGCGGCCCCGTCCTGGGCCGCCTCGTACGCGGCCGCATCCTCCGCACCACCGACAGCACCACCGGCCACCTCGCCGTCCGCTCCACCGTCCGCGTCACCGGCCCGCAGGCCGTCCGCGGCGCCGTCGTCCCGCAGGCCGTCCGCGTCACCGTCCCGCAGCCCGTCCGCGTCACCGGCCCGCCGGCCGTCCCCGTCGGTGTCCCGACGGCCCTCAGCGGTCCACTCGCCGTCCCCTCGGCCCTCCGCCGACCACGCGCCGTCCCGCTCGCCCTCCGTCCCGGCCGCCGCCGCGGCCTCCGGACCGGCCCCAGGGCGGGCCTCCGCCGACGCGCCGTCCGTTCCGGAGGCCGCCGGACCCACCCCCGTCGCGGAGGACTCCCGCGCCGGTAGCGACGCGGGAGCCGGCCGGGCGCGGCCCGGACGCGCGGAGAGGGATCAGGGGCGCGAGGAGAACGACGAGGACTCCCCGCCGACCTACACGGACCGGGATCCCGCCCAGGAGGACACCGGCACCCCGCAGGACAGCGTGGACGGGACGGGAGGCGTCACCACCGGGCCACCGGACGGGGCCGTACCCGTCGAGCAGTACGTCGTCCGCCCCGGCACCGCACCTGCACGGCCGACACTGCGGATCCTGCCCCTGGGCGGCGGCCTGATCCTCGTCGGCCTGGGCCTGGGGATGGCGTTCGTCGCCCTGCGCCTGCGGCGTGGCTGAGCGGTCCGCCCAGCCACACCACCCACTGCCTGGCCGTCTGCCCCCGGCGCCACGCCGTCCGTCGTGGGCTCTCCGAGGACACCGGGGGCCGACAGGACCTCAGGGCCTCAGGAAAACGCGTCAGGGAGCGACGAGCAGCACCTTGCCGATGTGACCGCTCTCCTCCAGGATCCGGTGCGCCGCCGCGGCCTCGCTCATCGGCAGCTCGCGGTCGACCACGGGGCGCACGTGGCTGGAGTCGATCAACGGCCACACGTGCTCGCGGACGGCCGCGACGATCGCCGCCTTCTCGCCGAGCGGGCGGGCGCGCAGCGAGGTCGCGCTGACGGCGGCCCGCTTGGTGAGGAGCGCGCCGATGTCGAGCTCGCCCTTGGCGCCGCCCTGGAGACCGATGATCGCGAGCCGTCCGTTGACGGCGAGGGCCCGCACGTTGCGGTCGAGGTACTTGGCGCCCATGTTGTCGAGGATGACGTCGGCGCCCGTGCCGTCCGTGGCCCGCTCGATCTCCTCGACGAAGTCCTGCTCGCGGTAGTTGATCAGGATGTCCGCGCCGAGCTCGGCGCAGAAGTCGAGTTTCTCCTTGGTGCCCGCCGTGACGGCGACCTTCGCGCCCACGGCCTTGGCCAGCTGGATCGCCATGGTGCCGATGCCGCTGGAGCCGCCGTGCACGAGCAGGGTCTCGCCCGGACGGAGGTGGGAGATCATGAAGACGTTCGACCAGACGGTGCAGGCCACCTCGGGCAGCGCCGCCGCCAGTTTGAGGTCCAGGCCCTCGGGCACGGGCAGCAGCTGTCCGGCCGGGACGACGACCTTCTCGGCGTAGCCACCGCCGGCGAGCAGCGCGCACACCTCGTCGCCGACGGCCCACCCCGAGACACCGGGTCCGGTCTCGACGATGCGTCCCGCGCATTCGAGGCCGGGGTAGGGGGACGCTCCGGGCGGCGGCGCGTAGAAGCCCTGCCGCTGCATCAGGTCGGCGCGGTTGACCGCGCTCGCCACCACCTCGACGAGAACTTCGCCCTCGCCGGGCACGGGGTCCGGGACCTCGTCCCACACCAGCGCCTCAGGCCCACCAGGTTCAGGAATCGTGATCGCGTACATGAGGGCGACGCTACTCCTGCGGGAGGGCCCGGGTGCCCGGCGCCACCGGGGGACGCGGAGCTCCCCGCACGATCGTGATGAGCCGGTCGGTCAGCTGGAGCGCCCCGACGGCCGGATCGTCGTATCCCAGCACCCGGTGCCCGCGTACGACGCTCACCACCAGGTCGCCGGTCTCGCGTACGCCCAGGCCCACCTCGGCCCTTATGACGGGACGTTCGACGATGTCGAGTCCGCTGCCCTGCCGGATGAGGTCCTCCATGACCAGGCCCGCGCTGGGGCTGAGCACGGAGAGCCCGAGGAGCCGTCCCGCCGCGCTGGCACTGGTGATGACGGCGTCGGCGCCCGACTGCCGCAGCAGCGGGGCGTTCTCCTCCTCCCGCACCGCGGCCACGATCTTCGCCTGGCGGTTGAGCTGCCGGGCGGTCAGCGTGACCAGCACGGCCGTGTCGTCGCGCTGGGTCGCGATGATGATCTGCCGGGCCTTCTGGACCTCGGCCCGTGCCAGCACGTCGCCGCGGGTCGCGTCACCGACGATCACCGTGTATCCCTCGGCCGTCGCCGCGGCGGCCGCCTCGGAGCCGGGGTCGACGACCACGACCTGCTCCTTCCTCAGCCCCGTCACGCAGACGGTCCGCACCGCCGACCGCCCCTTGGTCCCGAAGCCGACAACAACCGTGTGGTCCCTCAAGGCCGCCCCCTCCAGCAGTCTTCCGCATGCACCCTACGAACCTGGCAACGGTGACGACGCTACTGCCAACGGGTACGGCGCCACCGCCGACAGGACGGCGCGCCCGCGTTCGTCCGGGAGGCTCCCCGCTCGCCCTCCGGCGGTCGTGGCCGAGGTCGCGGCAGGGGGGCGGCGTGCCGGATTCCGCGGCCCGCGTGCCGGGGAACGTTCGTCCGGGACCATGGTCACCGTGCTGACCGACCGGATCACCGCCGCAGGGGGCAAGCCATGAACCACGACAAGCAGCCACTCCCCAGACCCGAGAGGTTCTCGATCCTCCGGTCCCTCTGGCACCGGTCGCGGGTGGAGGCCCTGGAGGACGCCGAGGCCGGACGCTCCATCACCATGCCCGCCGAGAGCCCACTGCCGCCGCTCCAGCAGGTCCTGCGGCGGCTGGCCATGGCGCTGTTGGTGCTGGCCGTGACGACGGTCCTCGTCTGGGTCGACCGTGACGGCTACAACGACAACGCGGACGGCCGCGTCGACTTCCTGGACGCCGCGTACTACGCGACCGTCACCCTCTCGACCACCGGGTACGGCGACATCACTCCGGTGAGCGACGCCGCCCGGCTCACCAACATCCTCGTCATCACGCCGCTGCGTGTGCTGTTCCTGATCATCCTGGTCGGCACCACGCTGGAGGTCCTCACCGAGCGCACCCGCCAGCAGGTGCGCGTCCACCGGTGGCGTTCGCGCATGCGGGACCACGTCGTGGTCGTCGGATACGGCACCAAGGGGAGGCACGCCGTCGAGTCGCTGCTGGGCCAGGGCACGGCGAAGGACCACATCGTCGTCGTCGATCCGCAGCGCAAGGCGGTCGAGGCCGCCGGCAACGACGGGCTCGTGGCCGTGCTCGGCGACGCGACACGCACCGACACCCTGCGCAAGGCCGAGTTGCAGACGGCCGCCCGCGTCATCGTCGCCCCGCAGCGCGACGACACCGCGGCGCTGGTCACACTCACCGCACGCCAGCTCAACAAACGCGCGGCTCTCGTCGTCGCGGTCCGGGAGGACGAGAACGTCCCCCTGCTCAGACAGAGCGGCGCGGACACCGTGGTCACGAGTTCCAGCTCGGCGGGCCGTCTCCTCGGCGTCTCCGTCGCCAGCCCGCACGTGGCCGACACCCTGGAGGACCTGATGACCCACGGCAGCGGACTCGATCTCGTCGAACGTGCGGTGAGCGAGGAGGAGGTGGGCCGGTCTCCTCGCGAGTGCTCCGATCTCGTCGTCGCCGTCGTACGGCGCAAGAAGGTGCTGGACCACACCGACCCGGAGGCCGCCGTCCTTCAGCCCGGAGACCGGGTGATCAGCATCAGGCAGAGCCTTCCGCGCAGTTGAACGGGCGACACGCGCTGACGGCACGCCAGGCACTCATCTCCGAGCCGTTATGCGGTGAGTTCCTCTTTTGCACCCGTCCGGTCCCCTGACATCACACGTTGGACATGCCCGATATGACAGCGATTGGTGCCATTAGTACGTTCAACACAGGTCGGCTGTCCGGCCGACGTCTCCGAGGCAGAGAGAAGTCCCATGCCCACGCGTACTTTCGCCGTGGCCGCCGCCGTAGGCGCAGCGGCCTTCGCCACCACCGGCATCACCTACGCCTCACCCTCCGAGTCCACGCAGGCCGCCCCGGCCGCCCATCGGGCGCTCCCGGCCGCCCACCAGGCCGCCCCCTCCACCAAGAAGGCCATCCCCGCCACGCCTCCCCTCGACGGCGGCAGCGCGAACGTGAACAAGGGCGGCGAGGGCGGCGACCGTGACGGCGGCGACCGCGGGGGACGCGGCCACGGCTCAGGCCACGAGGGACCCGGGTACATCTACTTCAACGAGCGGACGTACTCCGGCTCCATCGAGGGTTGCATCGCCGCGGCCAGCGGTCTGGGCGCCAACAGCTTCAGCATCGAAAACGACAGCTGGAGGACCGTCGAGGTCTATCGCGGGTTCAACTGCAACGGCGGCTCCCCGGTCGCCACCGTCGGCCCCCACGGCGCCACCCACGGTGTCGTGACCAGTCCCAACTACGGAGACGCGTTCGGGACCGACGCACTGATCGCCGGCGCCATGTTCGGTGACGACGGTGTCGTGGGCAGCTTCCGGGTGATCAACGACAACGAGTGGTGACAGACCGCCGGTCCGACCGGCGTCCCTGACGGACGACCGGAGCACGGTCCGGACGTTTCACGTGAAACACTCCTCGATCCCGATCATCCCGATCCCGATCACCCCGCTCACCGTCCGGCGCATGAGCCGGCTCCGGCCGGCGCCCTGACTCATGTCGATCAGATACCGGCTCCGGCCAACGCCCAAGGGAGGTCCAGGAGTTCCAGCTCCTGACCTGGGCGGGCACCACCGGGCGGTACGACCGCGAGGGCGTCGGCGGCGGCGATGCCGCGCAGCATGGCCGGACCGTTGTAGCGCAACGGAACCGCCTGGTCGCCGTGCAGGGTGACGGGGATGAGCCGGGTGTCGTACGGGTGTCCGTGCACTCCTTCCCCGACAGGCAGCGTGTACGGCTCCGGCGCCACCCGCCCGGCCAGGATGCGCAGCAGCGGCTCGGCGAGCGTGAGCAGGCCTGAGACGGCCGCCAGGGGGTTGCCGGGCAGGCCGACGAGATACTGGTCCTCCTTGGTGCGGGCCAGCAGCATGGGGTGGCCCGGGCGCACCTTGACCCCGTCCACGAGGAGCGGGGCGCCGATACGGCTCAGGGTCGGATGGACGTGGTCGACGGGGCCCGCGGCGGTGCCGCCCGTCGTGACGATCAGGTCGGCGCCGGAGCCGGTGATCGCCTTGTGCAGGGCTTTGGCGTCGTCGCCCAGTCTGCGCACGGCGACGACGTCGGCGCCGAGCGCGCGCAGCCAGGGCGGCAGCATCGGGCCGAGCGCGTCCCGGATCAGACCCTCGTGGGGGAGTCCTTTGGTGAGCAACTCGTCACCGAGGACGAGGACTTCGACGCGTGCGCGAGGGATGACGGCGAGGGTGTCGTATCCGGCGGCCGCGGCGAGGCCCAGCACGGCGGGGGTGACCAGGGCGCCGGAGGACAGGAGCTGGTCTCCGCTGCGGCACTCCTGGCCGCGCGGCCGGATGTCCTGACCGTGCACGACCGTGGGCGTCCCGCCGGACCGCCCCGAGCCGAGGGCGCCGGGGAGGGTCGCGTGCAGCCGTCCCTTGTCGTCGATGTGTCCGTGCTCGCTGCGCAGGACGGCGGTGGCGTCCCGCGGGACGCGTGCGCCGGTGGCGATCCGCACCGCCTCGCCGTCGGTGAGCCGCTCCGGCTCCGTGCGGCCCGCGAGGACTCCTTCCTCACGGACGTCCCAGGGTCCCGGGCCTGCGACCGCCCAGCCGTCCATCGCGGAGGTGTCGAAGGACGGCAGGTCCGTGAGCGCGGTGAGCGGCGCGGCCGTCACCAGGCCCAGTGCCGCGTCGAGCGGGACGGAGCGGTGAGCGCGGCGCGGCAGGGCACGGGCGGCGCGCTCGGCGGTGGTGCGGGCGTCGGGCCAGGGGGTGGCCCGGTGCTCCGCGCCGTGCTCGTGCCGCTCGGCGTGCGGAGCGTGTCCGGTCCCGGGCGCGGGTGTGCGGGCCCCGGTGGCGTCGTGGCCCCGCCCGGGACCCGCCGGGCGTCGGGGGTCCTTGACCAAGGCCAGGGCCTCCTCCACGTCGAGTTCGTCGGCGTCCTGGCCGACGCGGGCGCCCGGCGAGGTCATCAGGCGTCCGGGGCGGCGTGGGAGCCGGGCTCGGCGCCGGAATCCGTGGCGGCGCGGGAGTCCGGCCCCGCTCCGGTATCGGCGTCGGGTGTGCCCTCGGGGGTGTCCTCCTCGGCCCAGCGCAGCGCCAGTGCCGCGGCCTTGCGGGCGGCCTCGGCCACGGCCTCGGGGCCTCCCCCGGCCCGCGCGGCCGCGTATCCCACGAGGAACGTGGTCAGCGGTGCCGCGGGCCGCGCGACTCCGTGCGCGGCGTCGCGCGCCAGGTCGAGCAGGACGCCGGTGTCGACGTCCAGGTCGATGCCCAGTTCGTCCTTGACTGCGGAAATCCATTCATCCAACACGTGCCCATGCTCCCTGATACGTGCCCGGGCGGCGGCGATGTCGTCCCAGGTGTCGCAGTCGAAGGACGCGACGGGGTCGGAGATGCGGGTGAGGTCCAGCGCGGCGGTGAGCCGTCGCAGCGGCAGACCGGACAGGCCGCCGTGCGCGGCGGTGAGCGCGGCCAGTTCCCGGCGCAGGGCCCCCGCCCGGTACGCGGCCACGAGCGGCTGGTCGCGGCCGCCCGGATCGCTGAGCAGCACGCCCTCGGGGCGCCCCGCGCCGTATGGGGTGTCGCTCCCCCGCAGCGTGTCCAGGAGACGTCGTACCGTCCCCTCGTCCAGGAACGGCAGATCGGCGGAGAGCACCACGACGTCCTCCGCCGACGTGCGCCGCAGGCCGGCGTCGAGCGCGGCCAGCGGTCCTCCGCCCGGCGGCTCCTCGTGGGCCCACCGCACGGGTCGCGCGGTGGCTCTGGGCTCGGCCACGACCACTGTGGTGGTGGCCGCGCCACAGGCGGCGAGCACCCGGTCGAGCAGGGGGCGCCCGCCCACCCGCACACCGGGTTTGTCCGCGCCGCCCAGCCTCCGGGCGGCGCCGCCGGCGAGCACGACGGCGTCGTACGGGGCGGCGGGGCCGGGGGCGCCCGGTGGCTCGTACGCGGTCATCCCCCGAGTATGCGGGCCGCGGCGATCACAGGGAACGCAGCAGCACCGCCGGCTGCTCGACACAGTCCGCCACGTACCGGAGGAAGCCGCCCGCCGTGCCGCCGTCGCACACCCGGTGGTCGAAGGTCAGCGAGAGCTGGACGACCTGTCGCACCGCCAGCTCGCCCTGGTGCACCCAGGGTTTGGGGACGATCCGGCCGACGCCGAGCATGGCCGCCTCGGGGTGGTTGATGATCGGTGTGGAGCCGTCGACGCCGAACACCCCGTAATTGTTCAGCGTGAAGGTGCCGCCCGTGAGGTCACCGGGGGTCAGGGTCCCCGTCCGTGCGGCCTCGGTGAGCCGGGCGAACTCGGCACTGAGCGACTGCGCGTCGCGGGTGTGCGCGTCCCGGACGACGGGGACGACGAGGCCGCGTTCGGTCTGTGCCGCGAAGCCGAGGTGGACGTGGCCGAGCCGGACGATCTCGCGGGCTTCCATGTCGACGGTCGAGTTGAGCTCCGGGTGGCGCGCCAGCGCGGCGGTGCAGATCCGGGCCAGCAGCGCGAGCAGGGAGATCTTCGGACCGCCGGCGGCGTTCATCGCCGCGCGGGCGGCGAGGAGTTCGGTCGCGTCGGCGTCCACCCAGCAGGTCGCGTCGGGGATCTCGTGCCGGCTGCGGGAGAGCTTGTCGGCGACGGCGCCCCGGATGCCGCGCAGGGGGACACGGGTGTCGGCCGCGGGCGCGGCGGTGGGCATGGGGGCGGGGGCCGCTTCGGGGGTACGGAGTCCGGTGAGGGCCTCCGGCCGTCCGGGGGCGGCGTCGGGCGAGCGCAACGCGTGTTCCACGTCCGCCCGCAGGATCAGCCCGTCAGGGCCGGAGCCCGTCAGCGCCCTCAGGTCCAGGCCGTTCTCCCGGGCGATCCTGCGCACCAGCGGTGAGATGACGGGAACGGGGCCGGTCGTCAGCGTTCCCGCGTTACCGCGTTCCCGCCCGTCCGTCAGTCCCCGCGCGTCCATGCGCTCGGGCACGGCCGCCCGCCCGGGGGCCGCCGTGTCCACGCCGGTTCCCCGGCCCGTGCCGAGTGGCCCAGTGGAGGAGGCCGCTCCCCGGCCGGCGGCCGGGGAGCCGCCGTTCGACAGGGCGTCCCCGGCGGGCCGGGCGGGCGTGACCGGCGCCGTCCGCACCCTCCTGCGCCGCGCCGGAGGCGCCCCGGTGCCGTAGCCCACGAGCACATTGCCGGACCCTTCGTCCGCGCCGCCGGAGGCCGGCGCGTCGCCGCCGACCGCGACCGTCAGCAGGGGGGAGCCGACCGGCAGTTCCGTGCCCTCCTCGCCGAAGCGGGCCGTGACCACGCCCCCGTAGGGACACGGGACCTCGACCATCGCCTTGGCCGTCTCCACCTCCACGACGGGCTGGTCGACGGCGACGACGTCACCGACCTCCACGAGCCAGCGGACGATCTCCGCCTCGGTGAGTCCCTCGCCGAGGTCGGGAAGCTTGAACTCCAGCACCTGAGCCATCAGTGGTCCGCCTCCCACTGGAGGCGCGCCACGGCGTCCAGGATCCGGTCGACTCCGGGCAGATGGTGCCGCTCCAGCATCGGCGGCGGATACGGGATGTCGAACCCGGCCACCCGCAGCACCGGCGCCTCCAGGTGGTGGAAGCAGCGCTCGCTCACCCGGGCCGCTATCTCCCCGCCGGGGCCGCCGTAACCGCCGGACTCGTGCACGACGACCGCGCGTCCGGTCCGCCGCACCGACGCGGCCACCGTCTCGTCGTCGAAGGGGACGAGGGAGCGCAGATCGACGACCTCCAGGTCCCAGCCCTCGGCCCGCGCGGCTTCGGCGGCCTCCAGGCAGACGGGCACGGACGGCCCGTAGGTGATGAGCGTGGCGCTGCGGCCCGCCCGGCGCACCACCGCGCGGCCTATCGGCTCCACGGACTGCGGCTCGTCGGGGTTCCAGGTGTCCTTCGACCAGTAGAGCCGCTTGGGCTCCAGGAAGACGACCGGGTCGTCGGAGGCGATGGAGGCGCGCAGCAGCCCGTACGCGTCGGCGACCGTCGCGGGCGTGACGACATGGAGGCCAGGAGTGGCCATGTAGTACGCCTCGGAGGAGTCGCTGTGGTGCTCGACGCCACCGATGCCGCCGCCGTACGGGACACGGATGGTCAGGGGCAGCGGCATGGCGCCGCGGGTGCGGTTGCGCATCCGCGCCACGTGCGAGATCAGCTGCTCGAAGGCCGGGTAGGCGAAGGCGTCGAACTGCATCTCCACGACCGGCCGCAGCCCGTACATCGCCATGCCGACGGCCGTGCCGAGGATGCCCGCCTCGGCGAGCGGGGTGTCCGTGCAGCGGTCCTCGCCGAACTCCTTGGCGAGGCCGTCGGTGACCCGGAAGACGCCGCCGAGGGTGCCGACGTCCTCGCCCATGACGTGGACGCTCGGGTCGGCGGCCATGGCGTCGCGCAGCGCGCGGGTGAGGGCCTGCGCCATCGTGGCGGGTTTGAGGGCGACGGTGGTCATCGGCCCCTGCCTTCCGACTCGGATCCGGCGGCGGTGTCCGGCTCGGCCTCGGCCGCCAGCTCCGCACGCAACTGCGCTTCCTGTTCACGCAGTTGCGGTGTGGGCTCGGCATACACATGGGCGAACAGGTCCATGGGGTCGAGGACCGGGTCCTGGTTCATCCGGGCGCGCAGGTCCGCGGCCATCGTCTCGGCGGCCTCACGGGCGGCCTGTATGCCCTCCTCGTCGAGGAGACCGCGCTCGGTCAGCTCCTGCTCCAGGAGCACGATCGGGTCGTGCGCGCGCCAGGTCTCGACCTCGGAGTCACCGCGGTAGCGGGTGGCGTCGTCGGCGTTCGTATGGGCCTCGATGCGGTACGTCACGGCCTCGACGAGCGTCGGGCCGCCGCCCGCGCGCGCGTGGCGCACGGCGTCGCTCAGGACCTCGTGCACGGCCGCCGCGTCGTTCCCGTCGACCAGGCGCCCGGGCATTCCGTAGCCGACGGCCTTGTGGGCCAGCGACGGAGCCGCGGTCTGCTTGTCGAGCGGGACGGAGATGGCGAAGCCGTTGTTCTGGACGAGGAAGACGACCGGGGCCTGCCACACGGCGGCGAAGTTCAGCGCCTCGTGGAAGTCGCCCTCGCTGGTGCCGCCGTCGCCCACCAGGGCGAGCGCGACCACGTCGTCGCCCTTCAGACGGGCGGCGTGGGCGAGGCCCACGGCGTGCGGGAGCTGGGTGGCGAGAGGGGTGCACAGGGGGGCGATGCGGTGCTCGCGCGGGTCGTACCCGGTGTGCCAGTCGCCGCGCAGGAGGGTCAGGGCCTGGACGGGGTCGAGGCCGCGGGCGACGGCGGCGAGGGTGTCGCGGTAGCTGGGGAACAGCCAGTCGCGCTCCTCCAGGACGAGCGCGGCGGGGACCTCACAGGCCTCCTGGCCCGTGCTGGAGGGGTAGACCGCGAGGCGGCCCTGCTTGGTGAGGGCCGTGGCCTGGGTGTTGTAGCGGCGGCCTCGCACCAGCTCCGTGTACAGACGGCGCAGCAGATCCGGGTCGACCTGTGCGGCCGTTTCGGTGCCGAGGACGCGATGGGGCAGCGCGTCGGGCAGCAGCGGCGCGGGGTCGGTGCGGGGCTGCCAGGCGGGCGGCGGCGTGGGCCGGTAAGCACCTCGCTGCTCCATGACCGTCATGACGGCACCTCCTCGTGGGAGTGGCTCGGGACGCATCACGGGTGTGATGCGCCTCACCTACCGATTGTTCGGTCGTCGGCACATTTTGGCTACAGGCACCCGCAGGCTGTGGACAAACGGTTCTGCACAGCCTGAGATGGACGCAGTACGTCCATGGTAGGGAGGCGGGGGGACATGGCACCTGAACAAATGGCCGAGCCGCCGGAGGCCGGCGCGGTCGCGCCGCCCGCCCGTCCGCTCGACGCGATCGACCAGGACATCCTGCAGATGCTCCAGGCGGACGGCCGCGCCTCCATACGCTCGGTGGCCGAACGGGTCCACGTGTCACGGGCGAACGCCTACGCGCGGATCAACCGCCTCATCGAGGACGGCGTGATCCGCGGCTTCGGGGCACGCGTCGACCACGAACGCGCGGGACAGGGCACCTCCGCGTACATCACCCTCAAGATCGTGCAGAACTCCTGGCGCACGGTGCGCGAACAGCTGCGGGTGCTGCCCGGCGCGTCCCACATCGCGCTGGTGGGCGGCGACTTCGACGTGCTGCTGCTGGTCCACACGCCCGACAACAGGGCGCTGCGCGAGCTGGTCCTCACCCGGCTCCAGGCGATCCCGGAGGTGCTCAGCACGCGGACGCTGCTCGTGTTCGAGGAGGAGGACCTGGAGCCGGAGGGCTGAGATCAGCTCTCGGCCCTGAGTCCCCCGAAGACCACCTGGACGACCGCGTCGGCCACCTCGCGCTCGCCCATGCCCCGCCCGTCCGGCCGGTACCACTCCACGATCGAGTTGATCATCCCGAAGACGAGCCGGGTCGCGAGCCGGACCTCCACGTCGCTGCGCACGTCCCCGTCCGCCGCCGCGTCCTTCAGCAGCTCGGCCACCCGGTGGTCGAAGTCGCGGCGCCGCTCCAGGGCCCACCGCTCGGTACCCGTGTTGCCGCGCACCCGCAGCAGCAGCGTCACGTACGGCAGCTCGGCGGTCAGCACCTCGACCATCCGCCGTACGACGTACTCCAGGCGCTCCACGGCGCGTCCCACGCGCGCGTGCTCCTCGTCGAGGATCTCGAAGAGGCCTTCGAGAGCGCGGCTGACGGCCCGGCGCAGCAGCTCCTCCTTGCCGGCGACGTGGTGGTAGATCGACGACTTGGAGATGCCGGCCGCCTTGGAGAGGTGCTCCATGGAGGTGCCGTCGTAGCCGCGCTCGTTGAAGACCTGGACGGCTACGGAGAGCAGGGTCTCCGGGGTGTACGTGTCGCGCTTGGCCGTGGTCATGAGGTGCCCTCCCGCTTCTCGGTGGCGTGCCCGTGGCGGTACAGCGCGAGCGAGGGGGCGTAGCGGCCGGAGGGCTCGCGCAGGTGCAGCTCCTCCAGGAGGTCGTGCGCCCAGGTCCTGCCGAGCCTGCGGGACCACTCGAAGGGGCCCAGGGGGTAGTTGACGCCCAGGCGCATCGCGGTGTCGACGTCCTCCTCGGTGGCCACTCCCTTCGCGACGGCGTCGTGCGCCAGGTCGACGATGCGGGCCACGGTCCGGGCGACGATCATGCCGGGGGCGTCCCCGATGACGCTGACGTCCTTGCCCAGCGCCTGGAAGAGGCCGATGGCCTCCGCGACCGTCTGGGGCGCGGTGTCCTGCGAGGCGGACAGGGCGATGCGGGTGGCCCTGCGGTAGTCCAGCGCCAGGTCGAAGTAGACGACGTCGCGGAACTCGATCGAGGTCTGCCCGTCGGCGAGGACCAGCTGGCCGCCGCTGGGCAGCAGCATGCGGGTGCCGTGGTCCTCCTCGTCCTCGCGGACCTGGATGCCCGCCTCGCGGATCAGGGCGACCAGCTCGGAGGCCGGTCCGAGGTCGCCCTCGACGACGACGTGGGCGGGCGGCTGCGCCTTCTCGGCGGTGTGCGGCTCGGGGCGTTCGGCGTCGTCCCCGTAGTCGTACCAGCCGTGTCCCGTCTTGCGGCCGTGCCGGCCGGACTCGACGAGCCGCCGCTGGGCGAGCGAGGGGGTGAAGCGCAGGTCCTGGAAGAAGGCCTGCCACACGGAGTGCGTGACGGACTCGTTGACGTCCTGGCCGATCAGGTCGGTGAGCTCGAAGGCGCCCATCCTGAAACCGCCGGACTCGCGCAGGACCGCGTCGATGGTGGCGGGATCGGCGGCCTGCGACTCGTACACCGCGAAGGCCTCGGCGTAGAAGGGCCGCGCGATGCGGTTGACGATGAAACCGGGGGTGTCGGCGCAGGCGACCGGGGTCTTCCCCCAGGCGCGTGCCGTCTCGTACGCGCGCGTGGCCGACGAGAAGTCGGTCGCGTGCCCGGAGACGACCTCCACGAGGGGCAGCAGCGGCGCCGGGTTGAAGAAGTGCAGTCCGACCAGGCGGCCGGGGTTGCGCAGGGCGCCGCCGATGGCGGTGACGGACAGGGACGAGGTGTTGGTGGCGAGCAGGCAGTCGTCCCCGACGATGTCCTCGAGATCGCGGAACAGCCGCTGTTTGACGTCGAGTTGTTCGAGGACCGCCTCGACGACGAGCACGCAGTCCGCCAGCTCGTCGAGGCTGTGCGCGGGTCGCAGCCGCTCGCGCGCGGCGTCCCGGTCGGCGCCGCTGAACCGGCCCTTCTCCACCAGCCGGTCGAGGCGCGCGCCGATCGCTTCGGCCGCCGCGTCGGCACGGCCCGCGAGGGCGTCGTAGAGCCGCACGGGGTGGCCCGCGACCAGCGCGACCTGGGCGATGCCCTGGCCCATGGTGCCGGTGCCGACGACGGCCACGGGGCTGTTGAGGTCGAGTGCTGTCATGCTCGCGATCCTCCCGCACGGGGTTTTCCACAGATGCGGCGGACCCCCTTGTCCCGACCGATCGTTCGGTTACTCTAACTCTGACTGTCCGTTCCTGCCCAGCTCGCGAGCGCGATGAAGCGCTCCTGAGACGAGGAGTTGGTCCCCGATGGCCGCCGAACTCACCGCGCACCAGTTGATCGCCCAGCACCGGCCCACCCTCGACCAGGCGCTGGAAGCCATCCGCACACGCGCGTACTGGTCCCCGCATCCCGAACACCCCAAGGCCTACGGCGAGAACGGCAGCCTGGGCATGGCCGAGGGCAAGGCCGCCTTCGACGCCGTCCTCGGCACCCGCCTCGACCTCGGCCAGCCGGGCACCGACGACTGGGTGGGCGGCGAGGTCTCGCCGTACGGCATCGCGCTGGACGTCACCTACCCGCACGCGGACATCGACGTGCTGCTGCCCGCCATGCGGGCCGGTCAGCGCGCCTGGCGCGACGCGGGCGCGGAGACACGCGCGGTGGTCTGTCTGGAGATCCTCAAGCGGATCGCCGACCGGACGCACGAATTCGCGCACGCCGTGATGCACACCAGCGGCCAGGCCTTCATGATGGCGTTCCAGGCGGGCGGCCCGCACGCGCAGGACCGCGGACTGGAAGCAGTGGCGTACGCGTACGCGGAGCAGGTGCGCACCCCGGACACCGCGGAGTGGACCAAGCCCCAGGGCAAGCGCGACCCGATCACGCTCACCAAGCAGTTCACCCCGGTCCCCCGGGGCATCGCGCTCGTCATCGGCTGCAACACCTTCCCCACGTGGAACGGCTACCCGGGTCTGTTCGCCTCCCTGGCCACCGGCAACGCAGTGCTCGTCAAGCCCCACCCGCGCGCGGTGCTGCCGCTCGCGCTCACCGTGCGCATCGCGCGCGAGGTGCTCGCCGAGGCGGGCTTCGACCCGAACCTGGTGGCGCTGGCCGCCGAGCGTCCCGGAGAGGGCATCGCCAAGACCCTGGCGGTCCGCCCCGAGATCCGGATCATCGACTACACGGGCTCCACGGCGTTCGGCGACTGGCTGGAGACCCACGCCCGCCAGGCGCAGGTCTACACCGAGAAGGCCGGCGTCAACACGGTGATCGTGGAGTCGACCGCCGACTACAAGGGCATGCTGTCCAACCTGGCCTTCTCCCTGTCCCTGTACAGCGGCCAGATGTGCACGACCCCGCAGAACCTCCTCATCCCGCGGGACGGCATCCGCACGGACGAGGGCCCCAAGTCGTACGACGAGGTGGTCGCCGACCTCGCCAGGTCGGTCGGCGGACTCCTCGGTGACGACGCCCGGGCCAACGGACTGCTCGGCGCCATCGTGAACCCCGACGTGAAGGCCCGCCTGGAGGCCGCCGCCGGCCTCGGCGAGGTCGCCCTCCCCTCCCGGGAGATCAGCAACCCCGAGTTCCCCGACGCCGTCGTCCGTACGCCGGTGATCGTGAAGCTCGACGGCGCCCGCAAGTACTGGGAAGCGGCGGACGACGAAGCCGCCTACATGAGCGAGTGCTTCGGCCCCGTCTCCTTCGCGGTCGCGGTCGACTCGGCGGCGGACTCCGTGGAGCTGCTGCGCCGGACCGTCCGGGACAAGGGCGCGATGACCGTCGGCGCGTACACCACCGACGAGGAGTTCGAGCAGGCCGTCCAGGAGGTCTGCCTGGAGGAATCCGCCCAGCTCTCCCTGAACCTCACGGGCGGGGTGTACGTCAACCAGACGGCGGCCTTCTCCGACTTCCACGGCTCCGGCGGCAACCCGGCGGCGAACGCGGCCCTGTGCGACGGCGCGTTCGTGGCCAACCGCTTCCGGGTCGTCGAGGTCCGCCGCGAGGCCTAGGAACCGACCGGTGCGCCCCCGGCGGCGCTCCAGTGGAACAGCGTCATGGCCACACTGGTCGCGAGGTTGTAGCTGGAGACCTGGGGGCGCATCGGCAGCGACACCAGGTGGTCGGCCCGCGCCCGCAGTTCGGGGGAGAGACCGCTGCGCTCGGAGCCGAACGCGAGCACGGCGTCGTCCGGGAGCTTGGTCCCCCGGATGTCCTCGCCCTCCGGGTCGAGGGCGAACACCGGCCCGGACGGCAGCTCGGCGACCGTCAGCCGCTCCACGACGGTCGCGAAGTGCAGGCCCGCCCCGCCGCGCACCACGGTCGGGTGCCAGGGGTCGAGGGTGCCCGTCGTGACGACCCCGGTCGCGCCGAAGCCGGCCGCGAGCCGGATCACGGCACCCGCGTTGCCGAGGTTGCGCGGCTGGTCGAGCACCACCACCGGCGCGGTGCGGGGCGTGGCTGACAGGGCCCGCAGACCGGCCTCGCGGGAGGGGCGTACGGCCAGTGCGGCGACCGCGGTGGGGTGCGGACGCGCGACCAGGGACCGGTAAGCGGCCTCCGGGACCTCCACCAGCAGGCCGTCCAGAGCGTCGCGCACGTCCGGGGCCAGTTCGTCGGCGAGGGCCAGTGCCGCCCGCCGGTCGTCGGTGACCGCCGTCAGGACCTCGGCCCCGAAGCGCACCGCGTGCTTGAGGGCGTGGAAGCCGTCGAGCAGGACGGAGGTGCCGGCGAGCCGGTGCCAGGTGCCCACCGGGTCCTTCGCGCCGTCGTGCTCGTCCGTGCGGTCGCGGTCGTCAGCGGGGTCCTTCATGCGGTGAAGCCTACGTGCGGGTCCTCGGAGCCCTCCGGGACGCGCGGGCCACGCTCGCGCTGACCCGGCACCTTCGGGACGCCGCCCGGCAGCAGCCGGTCACGCGCGCGTGCCGTCAGCCCGCCCAGTCGTCGCAAGAAGGACGTCGGCAGGAACACCGAGTCGGCGGCGATCATCGCGAGCGAGAAGAACGGCAGTCCGAGGACCACGGCGATCACGGCGTGTTCGATCATCATCGCCGCCAGCAGCACGTTCTTGACCCGCCGGTTGAACAGGGTGAAGGGGAAGGCGACCTGCACGACGACCGTCCCGTAGGTCACCAGCATCACGATCGTGCCGTGTGCGGCCAGCAGGTCGGACAGGGCCGGCCAGGGCGAGAAGTAGTCGAGGTGGAGCGGGTAGTAGACGGCGGTGCCGTCCTGCCAGCGCGAGCCCTGGATCTTGTACCAGCCCGCCGTCGCGTAGATCAGGCACGCCTCGGCCATGATCACGAACAGGGCCGCGTTGTGCACCATGTTCGCGATCACGTCGAGCAGGATCCGCGGCTGCGGGGTGCGCGCCCGGCGGCCGACGGCCCACCACAGCGCCTGTACCGCCCACAGTCCCCAGAACACCGTCAGCCAGCCGCCGCTGAGGTGTCCCGCGAACGTCACCACGGCCAGCACCAGGCCGAGTCCCGCCCACAGGACGGGCCCGGCCCGGTCCGGGCCGGCGGCCCGCGAGGCCTCCCCGCACGCGCGTGCCTCCCCCGCGAGCCGTGCGCGCCGGGCGTCCAGCGACCACACCTGCCCGCAGCGCGTGCCCACCAGGTAGATCGCCATCAGGTGGATGACGTTGTCGCCGCCGTCCCCCATGAAGATGCTGCGGTTCTGCAGCGAGAGCACGCCGACCATGAACAGCACGGACGTCGTGCGGGTCCGCCAGCCCACCAGCAGCAGGACGCTGGAGAGCACGGCCACCGCGTAGACGGTCTCGAACCACACCTGGCTGTCGGACCACATCAGGGCCGTGAAGGCGTGGTTGTCCGCGACGAGCCGCTGGGCGAGGCCCCAGCTCCAGGGCCCGTCGGGCCCGTACATCTCCTGGCGGTCGGGGAACTCCCGCAGCAGGAACAGCAGCCAGGTGGCGGCGAAGCCGATCCGGATCACGGCGGCCTGGTACGGGCCCAGCGCGGCGTCGGTGACCCGGGTGACGGCCCTCGAGACGGGCGCTGCGAATCGGTTCATCGGGCGCTCGCCTCCGTCGTCCGCGTGTCCGTCAGGTCCTTCTCGGGGACCGTCCACCAGGGCAGCTCGCGCAGGACGGGTTTGTCGGGCACCTGCTCGTCGCTCCACTCGGGGGGCCGTACGTTGGTGGTGCGGGAGCGGACCTGGACGCGTTCGACGACGGCGCCCTTGTCGGCCGCCCCCTCACGGTGGAGGCGCAGCACCACGACGCGGCGCAGATAGCGTTCGGAGAGGTCGCCGCGCAGGCCCACCGGGCGGTTGTCGTTGTCGTGCGTGCCGACGTAGAAGTCCCAGGCCCGGCGCAGTTCGTTCTGCTGGGTGTGGCTCGGGAGCAGATTGCCGTCGATGGCCGCGCCGTCGAGCGCGGACAGGTCGTACCAGCCGGTCTCGGTGGCGCCGCCGTCCGTGGTGCGGACCCGGGCACGGACCTGGACGTCGATGTTCTGCTGGAGCGGGTTGGGGGCGAAGAGCTTCCAGTTCTGCTCGAACTCGGGGTAGATCCACTCGTCGATCGCCCTGCCGTGCTGCTTGGTGACGGTGTTCGAGGGCGCGACGTGCAGGAACACCATCCCGAGATGCACGCAGGCGAGGACCCCGACGGCGGCGAGGGCGAACGCCGCGACGATCTGGTGCCGCAGGGGGAGGGCGGCGATGCCGGTGAGGGCGGGCGCGGGGGCGGGCGCAGGGGCGGCCGCGGCCGCGGGATGCCCCGGGAGCGCTTCGGACGTGGAGAGGGGGCGCGCGGCAGGGAGCACGGGAGGGAAGGGGACGCGGGCGCCGGAGTCCGCGGGAACGGGCGCCGTTCCACCGTCGTCGGGCGCCATGCTCTCCGGTCCGGCTGGCACGGGGGCCTCGGGGCCGGCCGGCTCGCGAGCCTCGGTGTCGGGGGCGGGTGGCTCGGGAGCCTCTGTGTCAGGTGGCTCGGGTGCTCCGGACGCAGCCGACCCGCGGCCCTCGGTCTCGGGCGTCCCGGCAGCGGAGCCGGCCGGCTCCGGCGCGGCGGCGGTGAGGGACGCGTCATCGGGCACGGCACCGGCCGGGACGGGGCCCTCGCGCAGGGGGCCGCCGGGCCCGTCCGGCCCGTGCCGGGCGTTCGAGCCCTCGTCGTACGCGTCCGCGTCCATTCCGCCCCGATTCCGATCCCGGTCCGATTCCCGCCGCCGGGCGCGCGACGCCCGAACCCCCGCGCGCAGCACTCCGCGGCGTGCGCACGGGAACCGTACTCAGGCTCGGCCCCTCGGCACAGCCCCGTCCGCCACACCCGGCACAACAGTCGCCTCGAGGTTATCCACAGCGGTTGACACCTTACGGCGCCCGTCCCACCATTGAATCGACAGAACCGAACGATCGGTCGGTCGGGAGCGAGAGGTCGAGGGGGACCGCATGGCGACAGCAGCAGCGCATCGCACGGCCCGTACGCAGGTGGCAGAACCGGCGGGCGATGCCGGGGCCACGGCGGCGTACGAGGCCGCTTTCGACGCCTCGGTGGCGGCCGACGAACGCATCGAGCCCCGGGACTGGATGCCCGACGCCTACCGTTCCACGCTGGTCCGGCAGATCGCCCAGCACGCCCACTCCGAGATCATCGGCATGCAGCCGGAGGCCAACTGGATCACGCGCGCGCCCTCGCTGCGCCGCAAGGCGATCCTGATGGCCAAGGTCCAGGACGAGGCGGGGCACGGCCTCTATCTCTACAGCGCGGCCGAGACGCTCGGCACCAGCCGCGAGGAGCTGCTCGACAAACTGCACTCCGGCCGCCAGAAGTACTCGTCGATCTTCAACTACCCGACGCTGACCTGGGCGGACGTCGGCGCCATCGGCTGGCTGGTGGACGGCGCCGCGATCACCAACCAGGTCCCCCTGTGCCGCTGCTCGTACGGGCCCTACGCACGCGCGATGGTCCGCGTCTGCAAGGAGGAGTCCTTCCACCAGCGCCAGGGGTACGAGCTGCTGCTGGCCCTCAGCCGTGGCACCCCCGCGCAGCACGAGATGGCGCAGGACGCGGTGAACCGCTGGTGGTGGCCCTCCCTGATGATGTTCGGGCCGCCCGACGACGAGTCCTCGCACTCCGCGCAGTCCATGGCCTGGAAGATCAAGCGCCACTCGAACGACGAGCTGCGCCAGCGCTTCGTGGACATCTGCGTCCCCCAGGCCCAGTCACTCGGCCTGACCCTGCCGGACCCGGACCTGGTGTGGAACGAGGAGCGGGGGCAGCACGACTTCGGCCCGATCGACTGGACGGAGTTCTGGGAGGTCCTCAAGGGCAACGGCCCGTGCAACGACCAGCGCATCACGCAGCGCAGGCGGGCCCACGAAGAGGGTGCGTGGGTGAGAGAGGCGGCCGCGGCCTACGCGGACAAGCACACCGCCGGTCCGACCGGAGAGATAAGCGGCTCGGCCGACGAGAACGGGAAGGCGCGCGCATGACCACCAACGACTGGCCGCTGTGGGAGGTCTTCGTGCGCTCGCGCCGCGGGCTCTCGCACACCCACGCAGGCAGCCTGCACGCGCCGGACGCCGAGCTGGCGCTGCGCAACGCGCGGGATCTGTACACGCGTCGCGGCGAGGGCATCTCGATCTGGGTCGTCCCGTCCGCCGCGATCACCGCGTCCTCCCCGGACGAGAAGGACCCGTTCTTCGAGCCGTCCGCGGACAAGCCCTACCGCCACCCGACGTTCTACGAGATCCCGGAAGGGGTGAAGCACCTGTGACGAACGCATCCAGCACCCACGCGCCCTCGGCCGAGGGGTCCCCGGCGCAGCCGCCCCTGGCACCCGCGGCGTCCGGGTCGGTGACCGCCGCGGCCCTCGCCCTCGGGGACGACGCCTTGGTGCTCTCGCACCGCCTGGGGGAGTGGGCCGGCCACGCGCCCGTCCTCGAAGAGGAAGTGGCCCTGGCCAACATCGCGCTGGACCTGCTCGGTCAGGCCAGGGTGCTGCTGTCCATGGCCGGCGACGAGGACGAACTGGCGTATCTGCGCGAGGAGCGCGCCTTCCGCAACCTCCAGCTCGTCGAGCAGCCGGGCGGCGACTTCGCGCACACCATCGCCCGTCAGCTGTACTTCTCCACCTACCAGCGGCTCCTGTACGCGCAACTGGCCGCCGGGGAAGGCGTGTTCGCCCCGCTCGCGGCAAAGGCCGTCAAGGAGGTCGCCTACCACCAGGACCACGCCGAACAGTGGACCCTGCGACTCGGCGACGGCACGGACGTCAGCCACGAGCGGATGCGACAGGCCTGCGGGGCCCTGTGGCGGTTCACGGGAGAGATGTTCCAGCCGATCGCGGGCGTGGACGTCGACTGGGACGCGATCGAGACCGAATGGCTGGAGTCCGTCACCGAGGTCCTGCGTCGCGCGACGCTGGAGGTCCCCGACGGCCCGCGGTCCGGAGCATGGGCCGCCGGCGCCGGACGGCAGGGACTGCACACCGAGTCCTTCGGACGGATGCTCGCCGAGATGCAGCATCTGCACCGCAGCCACCCGGGGGCGTCATGGTGACGACGACCACCGCCCTGGAGGAGGAACTGCGCAGACTGGCCGGGTCCGTTCCCGACCCGGAACTGCCCGTGCTCACCCTGGAGGACCTCGGCGTACTGCGCTCCGTGCACGTCCGGGGCGAAGGCGCCGTCGACGTGGAGCTGACCCCGACGTACACCGGCTGTCCGGCCGTCGAGGCGATGACCGTGGACATCGAGCGCGTACTGCACGAGCACGGGGTGCGGGAGGTGTCCGTACGGACGGTGCTCAGCCCGGCCTGGTCGACGGACGACATCTCGGACGAAGGCCGCCGCAAGCTGCGGGAGTTCGGGATAGCGCCGCCGCGCGGCGGACGGGGGACGGGTCCGGTGACGGTCGGACTGGGACCGACGCGCACACTGACGCGGCCGGCGGCCCAGGACACCTACGAGCCCGTGTGCTGTCCGCACTGCGGATCGACCGACACCGAACTGCTCAGCCGTTTCTCGTCCACCGCCTGCAAGGCACTGCGGCGCTGCCTGTCCTGCCGTGAACCGTTCGACCACTTCAAGGAGTTGTGATGGCTCGCTTCCACCCGCTCCCGGTGGCCGCGGTCGACCGGCTCACCGACGACTCGGTGGCCCTGACCTTCGCGGTGCCGCCCGCCCTGCGCGCGGCGTACCGGCACGCTCCCGGTCAGCACCTCGCGCTGCGGCGCACGGTCGACGGCACGGAGATTCGACGCACCTACTCCATCTGCTCCCCCGCACCCGCACCGGATGGCGAGGGTCCGCTCACCCTGCGGGTCGGGGTGCGCCTGGTCGACGGCGGAGCGTTCTCGACGTACGCGCTCAAGGAGATCGCCGTCGGTGACGAGGTGGAGGTGATGACACCGGCGGGACGGTTCACGCTGGAACCGGCGGCCGGGCTGTACGCGGCCGTGATCGGCGGCAGTGGGATCACGCCGGTGCTGTCGATCGTCGCGACGCTGCTGACGCGGGAGCCCGAGGCGCGGTTCTGTCTGATACGCAGCGACCGGACGTCCGCGTCGACGATGTTCCTGGAAGAGGTCGCCGACCTCAAGGACCGTTTCCCCCAGCGGTTCCAGCTGGTCACCGTGCTCTCCCGGGAGGAACAGCAGGCGGGGCTGCCGTCCGGGCGGCTCGACCAGGAGCGGCTGGCGCAGCTGCTTCCGGCGTTGCTGCCCGTGGACCGGGTGGCGGGGTGGTTCCTGTGCGGGCCGTTCGGTCTGGTGCAGGGAGCCGAGCGCGCCCTGCGCGGGCTGGGTGTGGGACGGACCCGGATCCACGAGGAGATCTTCCACGTGGACGGCGGGGACACGAAGGTTCCCGGCATACCGGCTCCCGCGCACAGCACGGTGACGGCTCGGCTCGACGGCCGCGGCGGGACCTGGCCCGTCCAGGACGGCGAATCGCTCCTGGACGCGGTGCTGCGCAACCGACCGGACGCTCCCTACGCCTGCAAGGGCGGAGTGTGCGGGACCTGCCGCGCCTTCCTGGTCTCCGGCGAGGTGCGGATGGACCGCAACTTCGCGCTGGAGCCGGAGGAGACGGAGGCGGGGTACGTGCTGGCCTGTCAGTCCCGTCCGGCCACGGAGAGCGTGGAGTTGGACTTCGACCGGTAGCCGGAGGCGGGCCGGCCGTTCCCTTCTCGTAGAACCTGTTCTATCTTGACGCTCCGTCAGATCGGGTGCCCTGTCCGGTACCGGGCGAGCCGCCCGGGCGGTGGGTCGGCGCGTGGAAGGACAGGACCGTGGACTTCACCTTCACCGAGGAACAACAGGCGGCGGTCGAGGCGGCGGAGGCGGTGTTCGGCGGGGTCGCGCCGGACGGGGTGCCGAGCCCCGCGCTCACCGCGGGCGCCGTCGCCGACGACTTCGACCGGGCACTGTGGGCGAAGCTCGCCGCCGCGGACCTGCTGAGTCTGCTGCTGGACTCCGCGTACGGCGGAGCGGGCCTGGACCCGATCGCGCTGTGCCTGGTGCTGCGCGAGTCCGCGAAGGTACTCGCGCGGGTACCGCTGCTGGAGAGCACCGCGGCCGCGGTCGTCGTGCAGGAGTACGGCAGCGAGGAGATGAAGTCCGGGCTGCTCGCGCGGGCGGGCCGGGGCGAGGTCGTGCTGACCGTCGCGGCGAACGGACGTACCGGTCACGAGCCGGCCGACCGCGCCGTGACCGCCCGGCAGGACGGTGACGCATGGCTGCTGGACGGCGTGCAGACGGCGGTCGCGTGGGCACACGGGGCGGACTTCGTCGTCGTACCCGCGCACACCCGCGACGGCCGGACCGTCCTCGCGCTGGTGCCCCGGGGCCACGAGGCGACCGTGCTCGGTGAGCAGATCTCCACCACCGGGGAACGCCTGGGCGAGCTGCGTCTGGAGTCCGCGCGGATACCCGCCCGGCAGGTCATCGACGCGGAGGGGGCGTGGGAGCGGTTGCGTGAACTGCTGACCACCGGGACCTGTGCGCTGGCACTCGGGCTCGGCGAGAGGGTTCTCGGGATGACGAGCGCCTACACCGGCAAGCGCGAGCAGTTCGGGTTTCCGGTCGCCACGTTCCAGGCCGTCGCCGTGCAGGCCGCCGACCGTTACATCGACCTGCGCGCGATGGAGGCGACACTCTGGCAGGCCGCGTGGCGGATCGGCACGAGAGCTGCCGGTACGGGGGCGGACGGTGCGGGGGCGGACGGTGCGGGGGCGGGCGGTGCGGGGGCGGGCGGTCCGCTGCCGGTGGCCGGGGACGTGGCCGTCGCCAAGATCTGGGCGTCGGAGGGGGTACGGCGGGTCGTGCAGACGGCGCAGCATCTGCACGGGGGGTTCGGCGCGGACACCGACTACCCACTGCACCGCTATCACGCCTGGGCCAAGCACCTGGAGCTGTCACTCGGACCGGCGGCCGCTCATGAGGAGGCGCTGGGAGACCTGCTCGCGACCCATCCCCTGGGGTGACCGACCGCACACCGGAACCGGACCCGGGCCGACGCCCGAACCGGTGCCCGAACCGACACCCCGACCGGCGCGGTGAGCGCCGGCGGGGCGGATGCCGGGGTCGGCCGGGGCCTCGCCGGGGTGCCTAGAGCACGAAGCCGGCGGCGCCCTTGTCGTCCACCACGGGGCGGCCGGAGGCGGCCCAGACCTGCATGCCGCCGTCGACGTTCACGGCGTCGATGCCCTGCTGGACCAGATACATCGCGACCTGCGCGGAACGGCCGCCGGAACGGCAGATCACGTTGACCTTGCCGTCCTGCGGCGCCGCCTCCGTCAACTCGCCGTAGCGCGCGACGAACTCGCTCATGGGGATGTGCAGCGCCCCCTCGGCGTGACCCGCCTGCCACTCGTCGTCCTCGCGGACGTCCAGCAGGAAGTCTCCGTCCGCGAGATCGCCGATCTCGACCGTGGGCACACCAGATCCAAATTGCATGCCTCCGACGCTACCCGACCGGGCGGGCCGACGGACCAGGTCCTAGCCGACCAGTCGGGCCAGCTCCGCCTCGCGCTCGCCGACCTGGGCCAGCAGCTGCTCGGCGATCTCCTCCAGGAGCCGGTCGGGGTCGTCCGGGGCGAGCTTGAGCATGGCGCCGATGGCGCTCTCCTCCAGTTCGTGGGCGACGTGAGTGAGCATCTCCTTGCGTTCGGAGAGCCACTCGAGACGGGCGTACAGCTCCTCGCTGCGGCTCGGCTTCCACTCCTTGGGCACCGGACCCGCCGCCCACTCCTCGGAGAGCTCCCGCAGCAGCGCCTCGTCACCCCGGGCGTACGCGGCGTTGACCCGGGAGATGAACTCGTCGCGCCGCACGCGCTCGTCCTCGTCCTGGGCCAGGTCGGGGTGGGCCTTGCGGGCGAGCTCACGGTAGAGCTTGCGGGCCTCGTCGCTGGGGCGGACCCGCTGCGGGGGCCGCACGGGCTGCTCCGTCAGCATCGCCACGGCCTCCGGGAACAGTCCCTCCGAGTCCATCCAGCCGTGGAACAGTTCCTCGACCCCGGGCATCGGCATGACCCGTGCCCGCGCCTCGTCCGCCTTGCGTATGTCCTCCGGGTCCCCGGTACGCGCGGCCTGTGCCTCGGCGATCTGCGCGTCCAGCTCGTCGAGCCGGGAGTACATGGGGCCGAGCTTCTGGTGGTGCAGCCGCGAGAAGTTCTCGACCTCGACGCGGAAGGTCTCCACGGCGATCTCGAACTCGATCAGCGCCTGTTCGGCCGCCCGCACCGCCCGTTCGAGCCGCGCCTCGGGCCGCGCCTCGCCCTGCGGTGCGTCGCTCCCGGAGCCCGGAGCATCGGGCGCCGAGGTGTCGGAGTCCTCGTTCCGATCGTCCGCGCCCGGCTGGTCGCCCGCGCCCGGCTCGTCGAGGCTCCGCGCGTCCGAGCTCTCCTGGCTCAGGTTCTCGGCACCCACCTGCGCGGTGCCCGTTCCCGCGGTGCCCGTTCCCGCAGCACTTACGCTCTCGGCACCCGCGTCCTGGGGGGTCCCGTTCTCGGGCGCCGCGTCTTCGGCTGCCGTGGTCGAGGCCGGGGCGGCGGACTGGGCATCCCCAGCATCCTGGGACCGGGCATCCTCGGCCTCGATGCGGTCGGACTGGCTGTGCTCGGCTTCCGGGGTCGTCACCCGCCCAGCGTAGGCCACGCCTCGCCGGGCTCACCCGGAACCACCGACTGAGGCCTCCCGCTCCCCCGGCCGCACCCTGGCACCCGGAGAATCTCCGCGTCCGCTTCCGCGCTCAGACTCCTTGCTCCGCCGCGATCCGCCCCTCCCGGACCGCCGTCACCAGGGCCGCGTGGTCCGCCTCCGTGCGGTCCGCGTAGGCCACGGCGAACGTGGCGACGGCCTCGTCGAGCTCCTCGTTCTTTCCGCAGTAGCCGGCGATCAGACGCGGGTCGGCGCTGTGCGTGTGGGCGCGCGCGAGGAGCGCGCCGGTCATGCGGGCGTAGTCGTCGACCTGGTCGACGGCGAGCGCGGCGGGGTCGACGCTGCCCTTGCGGTTGCGGAACTGCCGCACCTGGAAGGCTCGGCCCTCGACCGTGGTCCAGCCGAGCAGGATGTCGCTGACGACCTGCATGCGCTTCTGGCCGAGGACGACACGGCGGCCCTCGTGCGACACGGCCGGTACGGCGTGACCGGCTGTCGCCAGGTGCGGCAGCAGCGCCGAGGCGCGAGCCTCCTTCACCTGGAGGACGAGGGGTTCGCCGCGGTGGTCCAGGAGCAGCACGACGTACGAACGCATGCCGACGCTGCCGGTGCCGACGATGCGGAAGGCGACGTCGTGCACCGCGTACCGGGCGAGGAGGGGGAGGCGGTCCTCCGAGACCGTCGTCAGGTACTGCTCCAGCGAGGCCGCGACCGCTGCCGCCTCCGCGTCGGGCACCCGGCGCAGCACCGGCGCCGCGTCGACGAAGCGCCGTCCGCCGCCCTCGACCGGCGCCGTCGACCTGGCGGCGAACCGCCCGCTGGTGTTGGCCCGCGCCTTCTCCGAGACCCGCTCCAGGGTGCCGAGCAGGTCGTGGGCGTCGGTGTGGGAGACGAGCTCCTCGTCCGCGATGGCGTTCCACGCGTCCAGCACGGGGAGCTTGGCGAGGAGGCGCATCGTGCGCCGGTAGGCACCGGCGGCGTCGTTGGCCGCCTTGCGGCAGGTGTCCTCGTCCGCGCCCGCCTCCCGGCCCGCGAGCACGAGCGAGGCGGCGAGGCGCTTGAGGTCCCACTCCCACGGGCCGCGCACGGTCTCGTCGAAGTCGTTCAGGTCGATGACCAGGCCGCCGCGCGCGTCGCCGTACAGGCCGAAGTTCGCCGCGTGGGCGTCGCCGCAGATCTGGGCGTCGACACCGGTCATGGGGGTGCGTGCGAGGTCGTACGCCATCAGGCCGGCCGAACCGCGCAGGAAGGCGAAGGGGGTGGCGGCCATCCTGCCGACCCGTATCGGCGTGAGCTCGGGAATTCTGCCGCGGTTGGACTCCTCGACCACCGTCACAACGTCCGGCCGGTCGGTGTCAGGGGTCAGCTCGGCGTGCGCGGTGCGCGGCACCCGGGCACGGAGCGACTTGCCCTTCTCCTTGGGCGAGCCCTGCGCGGGCCAGCCCGCGAACCCCGGGACCGCGAAGACCCCGGACACCCTGGGCGCCTGGAGCGCCTCAGCCCTCGTACCCAGCTCGGTCATGGC
This sequence comes from Streptomyces sp. NPDC059668, assembly GCF_042734135.1. Lineage (NCBI taxonomy): Bacteria > Bacillati > Actinomycetota > Actinomycetes > Kitasatosporales > Streptomycetaceae > Streptomyces > Streptomyces sp. NPDC059668. The sequence goes on from NZ_JBHWEL010000054.1 coordinate 31,925, forward strand.
GACCGCCTCCCCCGCACGCACGAACATCAACTCGTGACGACGGTACAGCCGGTGGCCGAAACGCGTCAGACCCTGTGGACAACTCCGCGCCTGTGGACGATCACCTCGTGCGAGGGCCGCCTCCCGGTCCCCCCGCTCCGCTCCCGGACCTCTCCGGAATCCTCCCGATGAGCGGTGGGCCGCTCACTTCCTGAGCTCGGAGGGACACTGCGGGCTTCCCGGCAGATGCTTCTCCGCCCAGCTCCCCAGTTCCAGCAGCGCGGGCTCCAGCGCGGCGCCGGCCTCCGTCAGGCCGTACGAGACCCGCAGCGGGGGACCTTCGTCGACCTCGCGCACGACGAGTCCCGCCGCGGCGAGTTCCGTGAGGCGGTCGGAGAGCATCCGTTCGCTGATGCCGGGGATCGCCCGGCGCAGGTCGGCGAAGTGCACGGGGTGCGGCAGCAGCACGGCCACGATCAGGCCCGTCCAGCGCTTTCCGAACAGCTGGAAGACCCGGGCCATGCCGTCGTCGACCTTCTGGCACGGCCCCACGTCGTGTGCTCCCAGCTCTGGCATGGCTCCAGAGTACTGCCGTTCTCCTTTGGGGATGAAAAAAAGTAAGTAGCTGTGTTATCTCTAGTCGAGTACAAAAAAGAAGCCCACGGGATCCGTCCCGTCGGCTCGACCCGCCACACCCTTTTGGAGATCCCCCATGGCCACCCTCCTCCACATCGACTCGTCCGTTTTCCCGGGTTCCGCCTCCACCTCGCGCACCGTGAGCGACGCGTTCCGCAAGGCCTGGGAGGACCAGCACCCGCAGGGCACCGTGATCTACCGCGACCTCGCCGCGAACCCGGCTCCGCACATCACGGCCGACGCCCACACCGCCGGTTTCGCCCCGGCGGACGCGCACACCCCGGAGCAGGCCGCCGCCTTCGCCGAGCGGCTGGAGTTCATCGAGGAGCTGGAGCGCGCGGACGCGATCCTGATCGGCGCGCCGATGTACAACTACGCGATCCCGTCGACCCTCAAGGCGTGGCTGGACAACGTGATCCTCATCGGCCGCACCGCCATGGCCGAGGACTCGAAGGTCAAGGGCACCCCGGTCACGGTCGTCGCCAGCCGCGGCGGTTCGTACGCGCCGGGCACGCCCCGCGAGGGCTACGAGTACGTACAGAACTACCTGGAGGCCATCCTGCGCGACACCCTCGGCCTCGACCTCGACTTCATCGTCCCGGAGCTCACCATGGCCCCGCACAACCCGGCGATGTCCGAGCTGGTCCCGCTCTTCGAGGCCTCCCGCACGAAGGCGCTCGACGCGGCCGCCATCAGGGCCAAGGAACTGGCCGACCGTTTCGCCGCGTAGCCCCTCCGGGGGGGTGGTGTGGGGGGGGGGCGCGGGGGGAGGGGACGGCGGGGGCGGCGCGGGGGGGGAGGGACGGGGGCGGGCGCGGGCAATGACCCGCGCGGGCTCGGTGTGG
>NZ_JBHWEL010000054.1:33394-37168 GCF_042734135.1 Streptomyces sp. NPDC059668
CGCGCCGCATATGGGGCCTTTTTCGGGCGCGTCTTTTTGCCCGGTTTCGCCCGGGGGGGGGGGTGTGGGGCGCCCCCCGGGCGCGCGGGGCCCGGGCGGGGCCGCCGCCGTTCGTGGCCGACCTCGTCCCTGGCCGACCTCGTCCCTGGCCGACCTTGTTCGTGACCGACCTCGCCCTGGCCGTCCTCGTCCCCGGCCGACCCCGTCCGTGACCGACCTTGTTCGTGACCGACCTTGTTCGTGACCGACCTCGTCCCCGGCCGACCTCGTCCCTGGCCGACCTTGTTCGTGGCCGACCTTGTCCGTGGCCGACCTCGTTCACGGTCGGCGTCGTCCACGCCTGCGTCGTCCACGGTCGCCGAGCCTCGTGGCCGTCGCCCCCGTGGTCGACGGCGGCTCAGGGCCGCCGTCGGTCCTGAGGCGCCGTCGGCCGTGGACCGCCGGACGCCCGCTGCCGCGGGGGATTGCGCAGCAGGTGTCCGGCGGCGGTTCGGGGGCGGGGGAGGCGCGAAGGTGGCGGGAGGCCGCCGTGCGGCTACTTGAAGGCCGGGAGGCTGCGGGCGACCCAGCCGGAGAAGGGCGTCGCGGGACGGGACAGGATCCTCTCCACGTCGGGGCTGACCCGCTGTTCGGCGGGGAGCGGTTCGCCGAGGATGTCCAGCGTGCCGGGGATGACCTCCTCGGGCATGAACTGCGCCATGTGGGCGTGGGCGGCCTCACGGGTCAGTTCCACGAAGGTCACTTCGTCGCCGGTCGCCTCCGCGATCACCTCGGCCTGCCGGCGCGGAGTGATCGCTTCGGGACCGGTCAGCTCGTACGTACGGCCGGCGTGCCCGTCCTCCCGCAGCACCACCGCGGCGGCCGCGGCGATGTCCGCCGGGTCGACGACCGGCAGCGCCACGTCGCCGAAGGGGGCGAAGACCGTGCGGTCGGCGCGGACCGACTCCGCCCACGCGAAGGCGTTGGAGGCGAAACCGCCGGCGCGCAGGATGGTGAAGTCCAGGCCGGAGCCGCGCACGGCCTCCTCGAACTCGCGCAGCCTGCCGTGCGAGGCGACACCGGGACGGGTGGCGTTGATCTGCGAGGAGAGCAGGACCACCCGCTTGACCCCGGCGTCCGCGGCCGCCGTCAGCAGCTCGGTGGCGGCCTCTCCGTGGCCGAGCAGTTCGCCGGCGAGCAGGATGAAGAAGGCGTCGGCGCCTTCGAGGACCGGCCGCATGCTCCGCGCGTTCCCGAGGTCGGCCTGGGCGTGCCGGACCCCCTCGGCCGGGGAGGGCAACGGGCGGCGCGAGACCGCCACGACCTGCTCCCCCGCCTCGGTCAGCGCCTCGATCAGCGGACGCCCGACGTTCCCGGTGGCTCCGGTGACGACAATCATAAAAGCTCCCTAGTGCGTTGATCCGTGGTCAGTAGTCATCGGTCAGTAGTCATCGGCCAGCAGTCATCGGCCCGTGCTCGTCAGTCAGCAGTCAGCAGTCACCGGTCAGCAGTCATCGGTCCGTCAGCCGGTCGGCAGTCATCGGCCGACCGTCGTCAGTCGGTGGCAGGCGGCCGGAGTGAGTGGTCGGCGGTCGGGGCGACAGGACCTTCTCAGCGGGTCGCAGCCATGACCGGGACGTTAGCATCGTCAACATAGTAGGTACCTACAGGAAAGCGACTATCCCTTCGCGCGCCGTCGGGGCGCGCGCCGTCGGGACGCCCGTCGTCGGGGCGCGCGTCTTCGGCGCGCCCGCCGTACACCGCGGTGAGCGACCGGCCGAGACGTACGAGCGACTCGCGCGCCTCGGGAGGGTCGAGCACCTCGATCCGGGCGCCGAGGCCCGCCAGTTGGGCCGCCAGCACCTCCACCGAGGGGCCCTCGGCGGTGAAGGCGACCCGGCCGTCGGGCTGGACCTCGCCCGTGCGGAGCCGGCCGCCGAGCAGGTTCCGCAGCACCGGAAGGGCGTCCGGGTCGGCATGGGCCCGTACGCTCGCCGCGGACAGTCGTCGCTCCACCTCGGACGTCAGCTCCCGCCACGCGGAGGCGAGTTCGAACCCCTCCGGACGACACACCGGCGCACCGGTCGGCTCCACGGAGGTGACCCGGCTGAGCCGGAAGGTGCGCAGCCCCTCCCCGGTCCCCGCCACCAGGTACCAACGACCCGCCTTGGACACCAGCCCGAGTGGATCCACCGTCCGCTCGCCGGTCACCCGCGCATCCGGCCACCGCGCATCCGGCCGCCGCCCACCCGGCCGCCGCTCGCCCGAGCCGCTTTCACCCAATCCCCCTCCAACCGAGGCCCCTTCACTCAGGCCGCTTTCACCCAATCCCCCTTCACCCAGGTCGCCCTCGCCCAAGTCGCCTTCCACCGCGTCCCGGTCGGCCTGCGCGTATCCCAGCCGGACCTGCCGGCCGTCCAGCACCGCACGTTCCAGGGCGTGCCGGTGGGGTCCGCTGCTGCCCGCCGTGCGTGACCAGTCGAGGCCGTCGACGAGAATGGCCTTGGCGGCGGCCTCCGCATGCGGCCGCATGGGCGCGGGCACCGCTCGCATCAACTTGCGTAACGCGGCCCGCAGTTCGGGAGAGGCGGACAGCGGCCCCGCCGCCAGGAACAGCGCCCCGACCTCCCGTGAGGTGAAACCGGTCAGATCGGTGCGGGCACCGCCGACCAGGCTCCAGCCTCCGCCCCTGCCCCGCTGCGAGTAGACGGGGACGCCCGCGCTGGTGAGCGCCTCCAGGTCGCGGCGCGCGGTCCGCTCGGACACCTCCAGTTCCCCGGCCACCTCGCGCACGGTCACCCGGCCCCGCGCCTGGAGCAGCAGCAGGGTCGCCACCAGACGGTCGGCCTTCACGAGGCGCCCCCCTTCACCACCGACGAGCCCCCTCCGAACGCGAGCGACGGCCCCCGGCACACTGAACCCTGCTGCTTTTTAAGCTGCTTTGAGCCACTCCATACATTTTCGGCACCATTGGAGACGGCTTCGTTAAGAGGCCACAAGATGACCTGTTTGACCTCGACGATGAACACATGACTCACGACACGACTCACGACATGGCCGGGACCGCGCGACCCGCCGCCCCGCCCGCCGACCCCCGGGGCGGTCTGTTCAAGGCCGTCGAACTGACCGGCCGCACGCTCGCCGCGCTCCGCCCCGAGCAGTACGACACCGTCACCCCGTGTCCCGACTACACGGTCCGCGACATGGCCAACCACGTGGTGTCGGTGCTGCGCCGGGTCGCCGTCCTGGGCGCCGGCGGCTCCTTCATGAGCGTTCCGCACTTCGCCGAGGACGTCGCCGACGGGGACTGGGCCGAGGCCTGGACCGCGGCGGCGCGGGAGTTCGACGCGGTCTGGCAGGACCCGGCCGTGCTGGGCCGCCAGATCGGTCTGCCCTGGGGCCCGGTCCCCGGTGTGGTGGCCTCGGTGATCTACACCAACGAGTTCGTTCTGCACGCCTGGGACCTGGCGAAGGCCACCGGCCAGACCCCCGTGTGGGACCCGGAGATGCTCGCCGCGCCGCTGGCCTCCATGCACCGGGCCGTGCCCGCGGAACCCCGCGGCGGCCAGGTGCCGTTCGGACCGGTGGTGGAGGTGCACGAGGACGCTCCCGACATCGACAGGCTGGTGGGCTGGTACGGCCGCCGTCCCTGACGGGGCGACGGAGCGGACGCCCCGGTGAGCGGGCCGCCGGGCGAGCGGACCGTCGGGTGTACGGGGCCCCCGTCATAGGTGCCGCGGCCCCCCGCGGGGCGCCGGGGCCCAATAAAAAACCGGCTCACAAGTAACAACCGGC
>NZ_JBHWEL010000054.1:37178-39093 GCF_042734135.1 Streptomyces sp. NPDC059668
CGCGGGGCGGGGGGGGGGGGCGGGGGCGCGCGCGCGGGGGGGCGCGCGCGGGGGGGCGGGGGGGGGGGGGGGCCGGGGCGGGCCCGCGCGGGCGCCCCCCCCCCCCTCTCGGTCCGCGGTGCCACATGAATCACCGGACTCACATGAATCACCGGACTCACGGGGATCACCAGGGCCACGGAGATCACCAGGGTCACGGGGATCACCGGGGTCACAGAGGTGTCGGAACGCCGGTCGCCTCAGGCACCGACGCCCTGGGCGAACCTGAAGTACCGGTGCGGGTCGTACTTGGCCTTCACGACCGAGAGCCGGGCGTAGTTCTCGGCGTAGTACGACTGCCGCCAGTCCGTCAGCTCCGCGTCCATCCAGTTCTGGTACGTCTCGCCGTTCGACAGCGGGTCGATGGTGGCGAAGCCGTTGTCGACCCACCCCGTGGCGACGCTCCTGGCCTCCGCGGTCACCTGCGCCGGGTCGTTGATGAGCACCCGGTAGTTGACGGAGAAGAGCGAGTCACGGTGGACGTACGCGGTGTCGGTGCGGGCGGGGTCGTTGGCCGCCCCGCCGAAGAAGTGGAGGTCGAGGTAGCGGGCCTGGCCGGCCCGGCGGTCGGCGTCGAAGGCCGTCAGTACGTCCGCCCAGTCGCTCTGCGCGTACGGTGCGCGGCCCAGCCGGGTCCGCTCCAGGCCGAAGGCGGGCCGGGTCAGCACGCCGTTCGGGGACTTCCCGGCGCGCTGGCACTGGTCCTCGGTGAGCGTGCCGCAGCCGAAGATCATCATCATGACCTGCTGGTACGTCATGACCGCGTCCTGGCGGGCCGTCACCGCGCCGGTGAGCGCCAGCAGCCGCGCGGACTCCGAGGCCAGTTCGGCCGGGGTGCCGCGGGAGGCGAGGAAGACGTTGAGCGCCGGTACGGTGCCGGGCGCCGCGTCGGCCTGGACGAGGTAGGCGCCGCCGCCGATGGTGCGGGGCGCGTCGGCCAGCCACTGACCGACTCCGTGCAGCACGTCGGCGGCACGGTCGTACGGGAAGATCAGGTTGCTGATCGCCATCTGGTCGCCCTCGTGCGGGGTGACCGTGAAGCGGGTGACGACGCCGAAGTTGCCGCCACCGCCGCCGCGGATCGCCCAGAACAGGTCGGAGTGGCTGGTCGGCGACGCGGTGACCACCCGGCCGTCGGCGAGGACCACCTCGGCGGAGGTGACCGCGTCGCAGGCCATGCCCAGCGGGCGGGTCAGGAAGCCGAAGCCGCCGCCCTGGAGGAAGCCGCCGGCCGACACGGTCGGGCAGCCGCCCTCGCTGACCACCAGGCCGTGCGGGGCGAGGGCGTTGAGTATCTCGACGTTCTTGGCGCCGGGGCCGATGTCGACCGTGCCGTCGCCCACGGTGATCGCGTTCAGCCGCGAGACGTCGATGATCAGGCCGGGTGTCGTCGAGTAGCCGGCGAAGCTGTGGCCGCCGCTGCGGACGGCGGACGGCAGGCCGTAGGTCTGGGCGAAGCGCAGGGCGGCGGAGACGTCGGCGGAACTGACGCAGTACGCGACGGCCCGCGGGTTGACGGCGTCGAACTGGCCGAGCTCCAGTTGCTTGGCCACGGCGTAAGCGGAGTCGGTGGGCAGCACCAGACGTCCCTGGAGCTTGCCCGCGAGGGTGCTCCAGGGTGTGGTGCCGGAGCCCGCGAGGACGGGGCTGGTGGGCAGGACGGCCAGGCCGACGGCGGCGGATCCCGCACCGATCAGTGCTCTACGAGTGATCACGGAGGTCCCAAGGGTTCTAGGAGACGGTGGTTGCCAGTGGGGGGAGGAAGAACGGGAGAGGAGGGGGGGGGGGGGGGCGCGCGGCGCGGGGGGGGGGGGGGCGCCCCCCCCCCCCCGGGGGGCGCGGGGGGGCCCCCGGGCGGCGCGGGGGCGGGCGCGCC
>NZ_JBHWEL010000054.1:39103-65583 GCF_042734135.1 Streptomyces sp. NPDC059668
GGTGTCCTGGTGGGTGTACTCCGCCCGCGCCGCGGGGGCGCCGCGCCGGCGCCTCGGGGGGGGCGGCGGCCCCCCACCGCCCGCGGGGGGCGGGGCAAGGGACTCGGCGGGGCCGGCGGGGTCGGCCGCGGCCCGGGTCAGGAGACCTTGCGGCCCTTCATGCCCTGCTTGACGACTCCGGCGAGCATCGAACGGCCGAGGTCGCGCATCTCCTTGGGGCCGGAGGTGCTCGCCCACCACATGAACTTCATCATCGTGGGCGTGGTGGCCCGGAAGAACCGGAGGTCCTCGGGGCCCTTCCAGCCGAACGGGGTGTTGACCGACTCGCAGTCACGGATCGCCTCGAAGACGATGTCCGCGGCCTTGTCCCCGTCGATCTCGCCGGCCTCGTACCGTTCGCAGGTCTCGGCGGTGATGTCGAAGAGGACCTTGAAGGCGTGGCTGTCCGGCCACCACAGGCCCGTGTACGGCGCCTTCTCCATCTCCTTGAAGTGCCGGTCGTCGCCGTCGAGCTGGAAGTTCTGGCGCGCCATGATCTGCCGCATGGTGGCCGGGGTGGTGAAGCAGGCCCAGACCCGGAACACCGCGTTCCACAGCCGGAAGTGGCTGAAGGCGATGTACGAGCTGTTGACGATCTTGTCGTTGTACTCCAGGAGTCCCTGCTCCAGGCGCTCGACGTACTCGAAGCGCTCCTCGGTGAAGTCGTCCTCGCGCAGGGCGTCCAGGATCCGGTAGGCGAGCGCGTCGACGACCTCGAAGGTGTTGGACAGGCCGCGTGAGTACAGCGGGTCGATGAAGCCGGCCGCGTGCGACATCAGGCACCAGCGGGCGCCGATGGTGCGCTTGGAGGAGTACTGGATCCGGTCGGTGGAGACCCACTCACGGATCCGCTTGGCCCCGTCGAACTGCCGCTTCACCGCCGGGTACATGTCCAGGTAGTGGTTGAACTCCTGGTCGGGCGTCATGTCCTTCGGCTTCGGGTACAGCCGCTCGTCGAAGGTCAGACCGACACTGCAGGCCGGGTTCTTGGAGTCCTTGTAGTTGTCGAACGGGATGATCCAGAACCAGCCGCGCTCGATGAGGTGGTGCAGGGTGCCGCCGTGGAAGGGAGACTCGGCGGGCGGGCGGAGCGCCTCCGGGTAGTTGCACACGTCGTCGTACGGCTTGATGCCGACGTAGTGCGTGAAGAGCGAGCGCGCGTGGTGCTTGTGCCGGGGCGGGTTCTCGCGCAGGTCGAACTTCTCGGCCAGCGGGGAGCGGAAGCCGCTCGCGTCGATCAGGTACTTGGCGCGGAAGACCTCGCCGTTCCTGCCGGTGATCGTGACGCCGTCGTCGTCGACGTCCAGGTCGGTGGCGAACCAGTTCTGGCGCAGGGTGCAGCCGTACTTCGCGGCGACGTTCAGATAGTGCGAGTCGGTGTCCTGCCGGAAGAGGTGCACCGCCTCGGTGAGCATCTTCGGGATGACGAACATCGTCGCCTCGCGCGGGTCCGGTTCGCGGTTCGGCCGCTGCGTGACGAAGCCGAAGCTCTGCTTGCGGCCGTGCGTCGGGCCGATGTGCTCGGTGACCGCCTTCACGTCCAGCATGTGCTTGATCTCGGGGACGTCGTAGCGCACGGCCAGGATGTGCAGCCACTCGACGAGCTGCGGGTTCTGGGACTCGCCGACGGCGAACCGGGGGTGCTGCCCGGCGTCGATGAGCACCACGTCGGCGCCCTGGCGGGCCAGGATCGCTCCCATGATCGAGCCCGCGAGGCCCGACCCCAGGATGGCTACGTCGCATTCGGTCCACTCGGCGGCCTTGTCGGCCTTCTTCGCTTCCTCAGCCTTGGTGGGCAAGACCGCACTCCTCTTTCTCGTTTCACGGACGGGTCGGATGGGTGGCGCGCGTCCTACGGGGGTTCGGGTTCGACCGGTCGGGGGGCCGGGTGGGGCTCAGGCGGCGTCGCGGGGCTCGCCGAACCACCGCGCGAGCGCGTCGGTCAGTCCCTCGGCGGAGCCTTCGGCGCCGACCCAGGCGACATAGCCGTCGGGGCGTACGAGGAGGTCGGCGGCCGGCGCTCCGGCGTCGGGGCGGCGGGTCGCGGTGACGATGTCGACGCGGTCGGCCCAGCCGGCCGCGGCCTCGCGCAGCGCGGCGCTGTCGTGCAGGTCGAGCAGGACCGGACGGCCCGCGTGCAGCTGCTCGTAGGTGGTGGTCCTCTCGCCGCCGACCAGCAGGTCCTGGTCGGGCAGCCTGCGGCCGAGCAGCGGGTGGCCGCCCTCGACGGCTCCGTAGGTGATGTCGAGCCCGGTGACCAGACCGACGAGGTGACGCCGTACGTCCTCGATCCGGACCAGTTCGGCGAACAGGTCGCGCAGCGGCTGGGCCTCGGGGCCGCCCAGGTAGAGGGTGCGCTGGACCAGGGTGTTGTGGACGATGCGGGCGCCGACCGGGTGGCGCTCGGAGTGGTACGTGTCGAGCAGGCCCGCGGGGGCGTGGCCCTTGACGGCCGCGGCGAGCTTCCAGCCCAGGTTGACGACGTCGCCGACGCCCGCGCTGATGCCCTGGGCGCCGATCGGCAGGTGGATGTGGGCGGCGTCGCCGGCCAGGAAGACCCGGCCCTTGCGGTACTCGGCGGCGTGCCGGCTGGCGTCGGTGAAGTAGCTGGTCCACAGCGGCTGGGCGCCGCTGATGTCCTCGCCGGTGACCCGCTGGAAGGCGGCGGCCACCTCCTCGAAGGTGGGCGGCTCCTGGGTGGGACGGACGCCCGCGCCACGCTCGAAGACCACCACGCGGGTGGCGCCCGGGCCGAGCGGCAGGACGACGACCATGCCGGCCTCGCCGACCTCGCCGGTGGGGCGCAGCCGCAGCTGGACGCCGGCGACGTCGGCCATCTTCATCTCGATGGTGGCGCCGACCCCGGGGAAGTCGATCCCGGCCAGGTGGCGGACGGTGCTGCGGGCTCCGTCGCAGCCGACGACGTACGCGGCGCGCAGGGTCTCCACTCCCTCGGGGCCCGCGACCTCGATCCGGACGGCGTCCTCGTCCTGCGTCACGCCGATGACCTCGTGGCCCCGGCGGACGTCGGCGCCCAGGCCCACGGCCCACTTGTCGAGGATGGCCTCGGTGCGCGACTGCGGAACTCCGCGGACCCCGAAATTGCCGCCCTCGACAATGCGGTAGTCGATGGGAAGTCCGCCGAAATGGCCGCCGGGTATGGTCTCCAGCGGACCGAATTCCCCGAGAAGTCCACGCTGGCCGAATTCCTCGATCGTACGGGCCGAGAACCCCAGGGCGCGGGACTGCTGCATCGGCTGTTCCAGCCGGTCGAGCACGATGACCGAGAGACCCGAGAGGCGGAGTTCCCCTGCGAGCATGAGCCCGGAGGGTCCCGCACCGGCAACGATCACATCGGCATTGAAAGCGTCCATATTCCCTCTCCCGCTGGCGTTTTCTCCAGTATTCCGAGGGTTCCCGGGAAGCTGAATGGCCGCCGGTACAGAGCTCTGACAAGTTCTGACAAGTTCGTCAGAGGCCCGGCAGCTGCGGGGCGGTACCGGGTGCCTTCTACCGGGGGAGCATGCGAGAGGGTGCCGGAAGTGTCTTCCGGCACCCTCTCGTCCGCCCGGCACCACCGCCCGGTACGGGCGTGCGGTGCGGGACCGGTTCAGTACAGACCCATCACCCGGTCCACCGCGATCTCGATGACCGCCAGACCGGGCGGCTGCGGCGGCTGGGACCAGTACCGCTTGGCGTAGCGGCGCATCCCCTCCACCACCCGGGGCGGGTCGGTGGAGACGGTCGCCGGGCCCTCCAGGGTGATCCAGCGGGGCCCCACCAGCTGGCACACGGCGGCCCGGCCGCCGGCCGCGGCCAGCAGGTTGCGGGACTTGCGGCGGTGCACGGTGGTCATCACCCGGGCCAGGCCCGCCTCGCCGTCCCAGGTGAACCGTACGGGCGCCACGTGCGGTGTGCCGTCCGGGCGCAGGGTGGTCAGGGTGCACAGGGCGTTCTCGGCGAGGAACTCCTCCGCCGCGGCGGACAGGGGCAGTTGCTTGGACATGGCCGGGTCCGTTCTTCCGTCAGGCGTGCGCGGGCACGGCCGAGGACTGCTCGGAGGACTTGGTCAGCGGCAGCAGCACCAGGGTCACCAGGAAGGCGGCCGCGGCGAAGCAGGCACCGACGAGGAACGCGTCGTGGAAGACGGTCGTACGGGCGTCCTGGACCAGGGCCGGGACTCCGTGGGCCTTGGCCGTCAGCTCGTCGACGCGGCGGAAGGCGTAGGTCGCCGCGACGGCCAGGCCGAGCGCGCCGCCGACCTCCTGGGCGGTGTTGATGAGACCGGCGGCCAGACCCGACTCGCGCTCCTCGATCCCGGCGAACGCCGAGACCTGGAGCGGGACGAAGGACATGCCGAGCCCGAGGCCCATGAGGACGAAGGCGGGCAGCACGTCCGTCAGGTACGAGGCGTCGGACGGGGCGCGCCACAGGAGCATCATGCCGGTCGCGGCGAGTGCGAGACCGACCAGCAGGACGGGCTTGGCGGCGACCTTGGTGACGACCTGGGAGGCGATGCCGGCGCCGACGGCGGTGAGCACCGCGAGCGGCACGTAGGCGAAACCGGTCCTGACGGCGGAGTAGTCCAGGACCTGCTGCATGAAGAGGCTGGCGAAGAAGAACAGGGTCACGCAGGTGCCGAGCAGCAGGACGGCGATGACGTTGGCGGCGCGCAGCGAGGGGCGGCGGAAGACGCCGAGCGGCATCAGCGGCTCCTTGGCGCGGCGCTCGATCAGGACGAAGGAGACGAGCAGGAGCGCGGAGAGGACGAAGCCGCCGATGACCCGGCCGGTCGGGACGTCGGAGTCGGAGACCGTCTGGCCGAGGGTGAAGATCAGCGCGACCAGGCCGCCGGTGAGGGTGACGGCACCGGCGACGTCGAAGGACCTGCTGCGTTCGGCGGAGCGGCTCTCGCCGACGACCATCGGCGCGACCAGGGCGCCGATGATGCCGATCGGCACGTTGATGAAGAAGATCCAGCGCCAGCCGGGACCGTCGGTGAGCAGACCGCCGAGGGTGACGCCGGCGACGGCGGCGAGACCGCTGAGCGCGCCCCAGGCGCCGAGGGCCTTGTTGCGGGCCGGGCCCTCCTCGAAGTTGTTGGTCAGCAGGCTGAGCGCGGCGGTGGCGATGAACGCGGCGCCCAGGCCCTGCGCGCCGCGGGCGCCGATCAGCATCGCGGCGTTCTGGGAGACCCCGGCGAGCAGGGAGGCGCCGGCGAACAGGAGCAGGCCGGTCTGGAGCATCCGGCGGCGGCCGAGGGTGTCGGCGAGCCGGCCGGTCAGCAGCAGGAAGCCGCCCAGGAGCATGCCGTAGGTGGTGACCACGTACTGCAGCGCGGTCGTGGAGATGTTGAGTTCGTCCTCGATGGTCGGCAGGGCGACGTTCACGATCGAGACGTCGAGGAAGGTCATGAAGCCGGCCAGGCAGAGGAAGGCCAGGATGAGTCCGGGGCGGCGGACCGGCCCGGAGTCGCCCGCCACCGCGGGGCTGTGGGTGGACTCTTGGATGGACATGTCACTCCCTAGGAGCATGAGATTTCTCGGACGGGGACGTGCGGGGAGGTGCGGATATCGCTGGCTTCTCGGAAGCTAGCATCCCGAGTAAAGTAGGTACCTAGAGGAAAGTGACTTCCCGGAAGGTGATGATCTGTATGAAGAGCACCGCGGCCAGGAACGGCGGCGCGACACCCGGGGGTGCCGGGACCGTGGGCGACGGCGCCACCCCGGCTCCGGCCGGTCCCAAGGCCGCGCACGCGGCCGCGGCCGGTTCCCGGCAGCCCTGTCTGATCGAGCCGGTCCTCGACATCGTGTTCAGCCGCTGGACCACGCCGATCCTGTGGACGCTGAACGCCTTCGGAACCCAGCGCTTCGTGGAACTGCAGCGCAACATCGGCACCATCACGCCGAAGGTGCTGACCCAGCGGCTGCGTCAGCTGGAGCGCGACGGGCTGGTGATCCGCACGTACTTCCCCGAGGTACCGCCCCGGGTGGAGTACCAGATCAGCGACCTGGGACGGACCCTGGCACCGTTGTTCGCCTCGCTCACGGACTGGTCGACGGTCCACCTGCCGCTGGTCGAGCAGGCGCGGCAGGAGTTCGACACGGCGGAGGAGCAGGCCTCGGCCCGTCAGCACTGAGGCCGGGCCGCCCGCCCCGGCACCGCTCACGTCCGTCACCGGGTCACCGGCCCGGCAGGACCCGGTCGTCGCCGAGTTCCCGCATGGCGCCCTGGAAGAAGATCAGCGGGTCCTCCTCCCCGGCGGGCGCGCCGAGAGAGACGACCTCGCCCAGCAGGATGGTGTGGTCGCCGCCGTCGTACTCGGCGACCAGCCGGCACTCCAGATGCGCCAGCGCCTCACTGAGCACCGGCAGATCGTGGACCGACCCGTGGTGCGGCACCTCCTCGATCCGGGCGGTCCGCCGGCCCGCGAAGGCCCAGGCCACCGGCTCCTGCCGCTGCGTCAGGAAGTTCACGACGAAGCCGCCGGACTCCTGGACCACGGGCAGCAGCCGGGAGTTGTCGTGCAGGCAGATGAGCACCAGCGCCGGTTCCAGGGAGACCGAGGTGAAGGAGTTCACCGTGGCGCCCGCGGCGTTCTCGCCGCTGCCCGAGGTGATCACCGTGACACCGGTGGCGAAGTGTCCGCACACGGTGCGCAGCGCACGGCCGTCGACCGGACCGAGCTGCTCGGGGATGGCTTGCGAAACGGGTATCACGACAGCCCTCTCGTTCTCGGATACGGGTTACGGGTTACGGGTTACGGGTTACGGGTTACGGGTTACGGGTTACGGAGATACGCGCACGCTTCGGACCGGGTGCGCGGGATGCGGGCCGCCGGGGACCCCAGCGGCTCGGGAGCCCCGGCCGGGCGGAGGCCGGGACGCGGAGGTCGGGTACGTGAGCGGCCGGAGCGTGCGGGTCGGGTGCGTCGAGGTCGGGCGCACGAGCCTCAGCCGCGTGGCCGGATGAAGTCCCCGGCGGCTTCCGGGCCGTAGGCGGCCGGCTCCTCGGACGCCCTGGATGTCCCGGACACCTCGCGCGCCTCCGCCGTCTGCGACGACTCGGACACCTGGGCCGCCACCGGACGGCGCCGGGACAGCAGCGGTCCCGCCATCGCCGTCGTGACGAGCGCCATGATCACGAGCATGGTGAACATGCGTCCGTCGAGCACACCGAGGCTCACCGCCGCGTTGAGGATGATGAGTTCGGTCAGACCCCGGGTGTTCATCAGCAGCCCCAGGTCCTTCGCCTCCCGCCAGGAGAACCCGGCCAGCCGCGCCGGAAGGATCGCGCCGACCAGCTTGCCGGCGCAGGCCACCACGATGATCGCGACGAGCGCGACGAGATCGCCGGAGGTGAGCGCGCCGAGGTCCACGCCGAGCCCGGTGACGATGAAGAAGACCGGGAGCAGTACGACGCTGACGTGGTCCATGGGCTTGCGCAGATGCTCGGCCAGGACCATCGCGGGTTCACGGGGCATCACGAACCCGAACAGGAAGGCCCCGAAGATGGCGTGGATGCCGATCCAGGTGGTCAGCCAGGCCGAGGTCAGGGCGCCCGCGCAGAGCACCGCGAGCAACGCCGACCACCGTTCGGTGGCGGCCCAGCGCCAGACCAGACGGGCCACCAGCGGCCGCACGACCAGGAGCATCCCCACGACGTAGGCGGCGCTCCAGAGCCCGATGCGGGCGAGGTCGGAGTAGTCGCCGTTCGCCGTGACGAGGGCGGAGACATACGCCAGCAGGCACCAGGCGAGCAGGTCGTCGATGGCGGCGCTGGCCAGCGAGAGCGAGCCGGCGCGGGTGTCCAGCAGCTTGTTCTCGGTGAGGATGCGCGCCAGTACCGGGAAGGCGGTCACCGACATCGCGGTGCCGATGAAGGTGGCGAACGCGACGAAGGAGATGTGGTGCCCGGCCACGGTGGCGTGCTCGTCGTAGAGGAACGGGGCGAGCGCCACCCCCAGGCCGAACGCCATCGCGATCGACGACAGCGAGACACCCGCGGCGAGCCGCGCGTGCGGCCGGATCAGCCGCTTCTCGAACTCCCAGCCGACCACGAACATGAACAGGATCAGGCCGACCTGGGAGACCGCGGACAGCAACGGCCGGACGTCGGCGGGAAAGAGACGCTCGGTCGGGTTTCCCGGCAGCAGCCCGAGGACGCTGGGGCCGAGCAGGATGCCCGCGATGATCTCACCGACGACCACCGGCTGGCGCAGCCTCTGCGCCAGCCGGCCGAGCGCGGCGCCCGCCACGAGCACCACCCCGATGTCGGCGAGCATGACCGCGAGCTTCATGTCCTGGGCGCTGGCCGCTGCCAGAGTCGTCATCGGGGCTCCTGGGGTCGGGGCGGGGTGCCGCGGCTCCACAGCACGCGAAAGGTCAGGGAGGAGAGCCGCCAGCCCTCGGCGGCACGGCGCGCCTCACCGGTGGCGAGGGTGCCGACCTGGAACAGGGGCTCGTCGGCCGCACCGGGGTGGTGGACGTGCGTCGAGACGAGGTTCGCGCGCAGGGTGGCCCGCTCACCGTCGCCGTCGAGGGCGACGAACGCGGGTGATCCCAGGTGCTGGGTGGCGGCGAAGGCCGTCAGCGCGTCACGGTGGTAGCCGGCGAGTCCTTCGAGACCTTCGTGCCGGCTCATGGGGAACTCGACCAGGGCGTCCTTCGTGAAGAGCCCCCGCGCCCACGCGTCGTCGAGTTCGTCGTCGTCGAGACCGATGAGGTACCGGTCCAGGAGAGTGGCTATCTCTGATTCTTCCGGGCCTGACTGCATTACCCGAGCATGGCGCCCGCGCCAATCGGCGACCAAGGCCGTTTTTCACAGCTCTGACGAAGTTGAGAAAGATCTGACACCCCCCTCGAACAATTGACAAATGAGCCGTCATTCCTGAACCGCGGAGCCTTTCACATGGGCGGATCCGCTTGCCATGCTGCATTCGTACCTCCATTCGCAACTCACCTTTCCTCGAACGGAAGAGACGAGAGAATGCCGAAGATCGCAGCCGATGGTCAGCACCTGACCGTTCTCAACCTGTTCTCGACCGACGCCGCCGAGAAGCAGGTCAAGCTGCTCGCCGCGATGCGCCAGATCGTCGACACGGCGGCCTATGAGGGCTGGATATCCAGCACGGTGCACGCCGGGCAGGACAAGCCGGGAACGGCCAACTTCATCCAGTGGCGCAGCACCGAGGACCTGGAAAGCCGTTACGCGGGCGAGGAGTTCAAGCACCGCACACTGCCGCTCTTCGGCGAGATCACCACCTCGATCCGTCTGCTCCAGAACGAGATCGCCTTCACCCAGCAGAAGCCGGAGCTGGGCGGTGTCACGGAGATCTCCCCGGACCGTGACGACTACACGTCCATCGAACTGTTCGGCGTGCTGCCGGCCGACCAGGAGGACCTGATCGACGCTCTGGGCGAGTCCCAGACGTGGCTGGCCGACGTCCCCGGCTACCGGACCCACACGGTCCTGCGCGGCCTGCGTGCCCGCGGTATCGACGGCAAGTTCGTCGTCGTCTACTCCCAGTGGGACAGCAAGGAGGCGTACGACGCCTTCCGTTCCGTGCCGCAGGGGGAGCGCTCCCCGGAGCGCCAGAAGGTCGACGCGCGCGTCGCCGCGCTCCAGACCTGGCAGGACGAGAACACCTACCGGGTCGTGCACACCCGCGCCGCGGGCGAGTGAGCCACCCGGCGGCGGGCCGGCCGGGCGGCGGCCGACCCCCCGCCGGGTCGCGACAGCGCATCACCGGGTCCGGACAGCGCGCCACCGCGCGACAGGAGCCGGTCGCCGGTTTCACGTGAAACAACGCCCTTCCGCGCCACACGGCCGAAGGACGTCCACCAAGATCGCGCACGGACGCGGACACATGGGCGCGTTCCCACCCCACTGGCCGGCCGCTGCCGGGAATTCCCCCACCCGGCAGCGGCTTTTCCGTCCGGCACCGTTCCCGGTCCGCCCCGTCCCGTCCGCGCGCTCCACACCAGGACGAGGAGACAGCAAGCATGGAGCACCCGGGCATGCGCCAAGTCGCGCACGAGATCAACGTCGCGGTCCCGGCGGACACCGTCCACCGGCTGATCGCCGAGGTGGAGAACTGGCCCCGGATCTTCCCCTCGGTCATCCACGTCGCACACGAGGAGGCCCCCGAGGGCGAGGAACGGCTGCGGATCTGGGAAACCGCGCCGCCCGCGGAGAGCGGGCCCTCGACGGAGGGCGGACCCAGCACCGAGGGCGGGCTGCGCAGCCGGCCCCTGCGCCGGATCGTCGAACCCGCCGCTCTGCGGGTCAACTTCCAGCACCTGGTCACCGAGGCGCACGTCGCCGGGATCGGCGGCGCCTGGCTCGTCGAACCGCTCGGGGAGAACGCCTCCCGGGTAAGGCTGCTGCACGAGTTCCGGGCCGTGGGCGACACCCCCGAGGAACTGGACAGGATCGGTGCCGAGGTCGACCGCGGCGCCCGCGCGGAGCTCGCGGCGCTCAAGGAGAACGCCGAACGGGATGTCGCCGGTGCCGGGCTGACGTTCTCCTTCGAGGACACCGTCCTGGTCGACGGTTCGGCGAAGGACGTGTACGCCTTCATCAACGAAGCCGGCCTGTGGTCGCAGCGGCTGCCGCACGTGGCCACGGTCCGCCTGGAAGAGGACACCACAGGACTGCAGACCCTGGAGATGGACACCCGGGCCAAGGACGGCTCCGTCCACACCACCAAGTCCTACCGGGTGACCTTCCCCCACCGGCACATCGCCTACAAGCAGGTCACCCTCCCCGCACTGATGACCCTGCACACCGGCCACTGGACGTTCACCGACACCGACGAAGGCGTCACGGCCACCTCCCAGCACACCGTCACCCTCAACACCGCCACCATCGAGAACATCCTCGGCCCCGGAGCCACCACCACCGACGCCCGCGCATACGTCCACAACGCCCTCTCCACCAACAGCCGCGCCACCCTCACCCACGCCAAGGCCTACGCGGAAGGCCGCCGTTGATCCCGGAGGTGCGCCGGCTCTCGGTCGGGCGCGGGGAGTTGGACGTGTGGCTGCTGCCGCCGCCCGACTCGCCGCGCGACGTCCCGTACGACGAGCTCGACGCGTACGAGCGAGGAAGGGCCGACTCCTACCGCCGGCCCGACGACCGGCAGATGTACGCCGCGGCGCACGTGGGCCTGCGCCGGGTGCTGGCCGGATACACCGGTATCGAGCCCAGCCGGCTCAACCTCGCCGGCGAGCGGCACAAGGGCAACGGTGAACGGCACGGCCGGCCGGTGGTGCTCGGGGTGCCCGGCGGCGCACCCCAGTTCTCGCTCTCGCACAGCCACGGTCTGGCGATCGTGGTGGTGGCCGAGGCACGGGTGGGCGCCGACGTGCAGCGGCTGCCGTCGGCCGAGACCGTCGAGGTGTGTCTGCCGGCGCTGCACCCCTCCGAGCGGGAGGAGCTCGGGAAGCTGCCCGAGCACGAGCGGACCATGGCCTTCGGCCGGCTCTGGACGCGGAAGGAGGCGTATCTGAAGGGTCTGGGCACCGGGCTGACGCGCGGCGCCGACCTCGACTACCTCGGCGAGGCCGGACTCGCCGAGCGGCCGACGGGCTGGGTGGTGGGCAACCTCCCGCTCTGCTCCACCCATATCGCCGCGGTGGCCCTGGCCGGTGCCGGGGACCGGCCGGTCGCCGTGCGCGCGGTGCCCACCGCGTATCTGTACGCCCCGGACGCGGTCGCCCGCCTGGTGCGGATGGAACCGGGGCTGCGTTCCATGCTCCGGGATCCCGCCGAGCACGGGGATCTCGAACGCTGAGACCGCACCTCGCGGAACCGGGGGGATCCATGTGACCGGCCACCACCGGCCCGCGGATCCCCCCGGTCCCGCACAGCCGAAGGGCCGGAGAGTTCCTGGGAACCCTCCGGCCCTTCCGTCTGCTCCACCCCCGTCCGATCCGCTCAGGCCGCCGCTCGCCAGGTGCGCGGACCGTCGTAGCCGGTGACCCGCTCGGGGCGCCGCCACAGGGCGACGACCTGGTGCCTGCGGGCGAGATCGTCCGGTACGACGCCGGGGCCGGCGGTCACCGCCATGAGCACGGCGGTCAGGGCGGCCAGTTCCTCCGCCGAGGGGCTACCGCGCTCGATCCGGAAAAGCGGACCGGCCACGGGGTCGGTGTCGGTATCGGGGTGCTGTGCGGTCATGGATCCTCCCTCACTCACTCTTCGGGGCCGCTCACTGAGGCGGGTTGCCGTGCTTGCGGCGGGGCAGTTCGGCATGCTTGGCGACGAGCATCGACAGCGAACGGGCCAGGACCGCCCGGGTCTCGCGCGGATCGATGACGTCATCGACCAGCCCACGTTCGGCGGCGTAGTAAGGGTGGACCAACTCCCTCTTGTATTGGTCGATTTTCTCTCTACGCATCGCGTCGGAGTCGTCCGCGGCCGCGATCTCCCGACGGAAGACGACGTTGGCGGCGCCCTCCGCTCCCATGACCGCGATCTCGTTCGTCGGCCAGGCCAGCGCGATGTCGGCACCGATGGACCGGGAGTCCATCACGATGTACGCGCCGCCGTACGCCTTGCGCAGCACCACGGAGACCCGCGGCACGGTCGCGTTGCAGTACGCGTACAGGAGCTTCGCGCCGCGCCGGATGATGCCCTCGTGCTCCTGGTCCACGCCCGGCAGGAACCCGGGTACGTCGACCAGTGTGACCAGCGGGATGTTGAAGGAGTCGCAGAACTGGACGAACCGCGCCGCCTTCTCGCTCGCCTTGATGTCCAGCACACCCGCCATGGCCGCCGGCTGGTTGGCGACGATCCCCACGGTGTGGCCGTCCACCCGGGACAGCGCGCAGACGATGTTCGGCGCCCAGCCCGCGTGCACCTCCACGAAGTCGCCGTCGTCCACGAGTTCCTCGACGACCGCCCGCATGTCGTACGAACGGTTCCCGTCGTGCGGCACCAGGTCCAGCAGCACGTCACCGGACCGGTCGCCCGGGTCGCCGCTGACGTGACGGGGTGGCAGCTCACGGTTGTTGGACGGCAGCAGCGACAGCAGATAGCGCACCTCGGCGAGGCAGCTCTCCTCGTCGTCGTGCACGAAGTGGGCCACCCCGGAGACCTCGCCGTGGACGTCGGCGCCCCCGAGCCCGTTCTGGCTGATCTCCTCCCCGGTGACCGCGCGGACCACGTCGGGCCCGGTGATGAACATCTGTGAGATGTCACGGACGGCGAAGACGAAGTCGGTCAGGGCGGGCGAGTACGCGGCACCGCCCGCGCACGGGCCCAGCATCACGCTGATCTGCGGGATCACCCCACTCGCCCGGGTGTTGCGCTGGAAGATGCCGCCGTAGCCGGCCAGCGCGGAGACGCCCTCCTGGATCCGGGCGCCCGCACCGTCGTTGAGCGACACCAGGGGCGCTCCGGCGGCGATGGCCATGTCCATGATTTTGTGGATCTTGCAGGCGTGGGCCTCGCCGAGCGCGCCGCCGAAGACGCGGAAGTCGTGCGCGTAGACGAAGACGGTCCGGCCCTCGACCGTGCCCCAGCCGGTGATCACACCGTCGCCGTAGGGCTTCCTGGCCTCCAGGCCGAAGCCGGTGGCCCGGTGCCGGCGCAGCGGTTCGACCTCCTGGAAGCTGCCCTTGTCCAGCAGCAGCTCGATGCGCTCGTGTGCGGTCAGCTTGCCCTTGGCGTGCTGGCGTTCGGTGGCCTTGGGGTCCTGTCCGGCACGGGCGGTGTTCTTGCGTTCGGCCAGCTCCGTCAGTCGGCCGTCGAGTTCCATGGGTATCGCGGGCTCCATCTGGGGATCTCCCCTTCACATGTCTTGAGAGGTCTGAGAAGGACTGGACACGGGTCGGTCAGCGGGCGAGCAGCGCCGTCAGCTCGCCGACGGTGCTCTCCCGCAGCACCTCGGCGGGCACCTCGGCATCGAGGGCGCGCCGGATCCGGCGCCCCAGGTGCAGGGCGTCGAGCGGGTCGAGGCCCTGGCCGCGCAGCGACAGTGCGGGCGAGAGCCGGTGGCCCGGCGGGACGGCGAGCAGGTCGTGCAGTTCGAGCCGGAGGCAGTGGCCGATGGCACCGGCCCGCTCGTCAGGGGTCATGGCGCGCAGGGCGACCGGGTCGGGAAGCCGGTCGAGCCAACTGCACGGGTTCTTGTCGCTCATGGGGCTGCCTTTCGTGAGGGGGGCCGGGCCCGGCGGAGTGCCGGTCGTGGCCGGTGACTGTTCAGGAGACGGCGTGTCCGCCCCGCGAGCAGCACCGCGAGCGCCGCCGTCGACGAGGCGATCCCTCCCACGTAGAGGCCGGAGCGCGCACCGTGCCGGACGGTGAGCCAGCCCACGAGGAGAGCACCGAGCGGGGTGAGTCCTTGCAGGATGAGCGTGTAGAGCGCCATCACCCGGCCGCGGTAGGCGGGGTCGCTGCCCAACTGGATGCGGTGGTTGGCGGCCTGGGCGAAGTAGAGGGTGGCGAAGCCGGTCAGGAACAGCAGGACGGCCGCCCACGCGTAGGTGGGCGACCAGCCGGCCGCGGTCTCCAGGAGCCCGAAGGCGAGCGCGGAGCCGGTGACGGTACGGGCCGCCGGGCGGCCGCCGCGGGCGGTGGTGGCGAACGCGGCGAGCAGCGAACCGGCCGCGAACACCGTGGTCAGCAGCCCGAACGTGGTGGCGCCCGCGTGGAAGACGGACCTGGCGAGCAGCGGCAGGGTGAGCTGGAAGGTGAAGCCGAACAGGCCGACGACCGCGACCAGCGCCAGCGGGACGAACAGATCGGGGCGCCCGCGTACGTACCGCAGCCCGTCGATCACCCGGGCGCCGCGCTCCGGCGCGGGTGCCCTCAGCAGTTCCCCGGGGCGCATCAGGCGCAGCGCCGTCACGGTGGCGAGATAGCTGGCCGCGTTGCACAGCATCGCCGGCCCCGCGCCCACCGCGGCGATGAGCAGCCCGGCGAGGGCGGGTCCCACCACACGGGCGGTGTTGAAATAGGCGGCGCTCAGCGCGGACGCGTTGGGCAGCAGGTCGGCGCCGACCATCTCGCCGACGAAGGCCATCCGGGCGGGCACCTCGACCGCGTTGACGATGCCCAGGGCCGGCGCGAAGAGGTACAGGTGCCACAGCTGGACGGAGTCGGCCAGCGCGAGCGCGGCGAGCGCCAGCGCGAGGACGCCGGAGACGAGGTTGGCGAGGGTGAGCAGCAGCCGCTTGTCATGACGGTCGGCGAGCCGGCCCCCGTACAGCGTGAACAGCAGCAGCGGGGTGAACTGGAGCGCCGTCATCACGCCCAGGGCGGCGCCGGAGTCCCCCGTGAGGGAGAGCACCAGCCAGTCCTGGGCGGTGACCATCATCCAGGTGCCCGCGACGGACACCACCTGGCCGGCCGCGAAGAGGCGGAAGTTGCGCACGGCCAGCGACCGGAACGGCGCACGGTCCGTGCCGGTCCCGTAGCCGGCCCCGCGAGTCGTCGTCATGACGTCAGGGGGTGACGGACGGGCTCGCGGTCCGGCGCGCGAGGCACTGCTCGAAGAACGCGAAGGCGCGCAGATGGTACGTACGGGCGGCCCAGCCCAGGCTGATGTTGTGCCCCGCGCCGGGCTGGCGGTCGACGGAGGCGGACGGCGCCGAGGCGAAGTGCGCGGCCAGGTCGGCGACCGTGTCCTCGTCGTGGTGCCACCACAGTTCCTGCTCGGCGAAGGTCAGCCGTACCGGGACCTGCACCGCCGCCGCGGCGACCGGGAACCGGCGCGGCCACTGCACGGCCTCGGCCCGCTCGCGCGGGGGCATGGGCGCGACCATCGCCTCCGCCTCGCGGAAGGTGTTCGGCGGGTAGAAGCGCAGGGCGCCCCAGTTCCGTTTCCAGTTCCGGTGCTGGTGCGGGTCGGGCCCGTTGCCCGGGTCGACCACGTAGTCGCGGCCGAGCCCGGAGATGTCGAGTCCGAGCAGCGGCGGGACGGCCGGATCCGGGTCGCCGGCCTGGCAGGCCGCGTACGTCAGCGCCAGCTTGCCGCCGAAGGAGTGCGCGAGCAGGAACACCCCGGCGCCCGTCTCGGCGCGCGCGGCCAGATGCCGCAGCGCCGCGTGCAGCGCACCGGCCTGCTCGGCCAGGGTCTGCCCGCCCGGGGCGTCCGCGGCGGACAGTCCGTAACCGGGCCGGTCGACGGCGACCACGGTGTAGCCGAGCCGGGCGCCGAGGGCGAGCAGTGAGACGTCGGGGTGGGCCTGCCCGTCGAAGTAGGCCGCGCTCATCCCTCCGCCGTGCACCGCGAGGACGGTCGCCCGCGGCGGCCCGGCCGGCTGGGCGATCAGCGCGGAGAGCGTGACGTCACCGGCCTGGAGCGCGACGGGACGGACGCCCGGGGACATGGCCGAGCCCGGCACGGACGAACCGGGTACGGACGGGCCGGGTAGAGACGGGCCGGATACGGACGAGGGGATGGTCTCGGCCGTGGGAACGCTCACTGGGTTACTTCCTCTCGTGGTCGTGCTCTGGTGTGCGGGCTCCGGTGGTCACCGGGACGCGGCCCGCCGTCGGCAGGGGCGCCGGATCTCAACCGCCCTCGGGGCCGCCGAACCAGCGGTGCAGCGCGGCGGACAGCTCCGCCGTACCGGTGTCCGCCCAGGCGACATAGCCGTCGGGACGGACCAGCAGCGCGGTGGCGCCGCCGAAGGCCGCCGGGTCCCGCGGGGTACCGGTGACGACGGTGACGCGGTCCTTCCAGCGGGCCGCGGCCTCGCGCAGCACGGAGTCGTCGGCGAAGTCGAGCAGCAGACCCTGGGCGGGGTGCAGCAGTTCGGGCGTACGGACCTCGCCCGCGGCGGTGTCCAGCGCACGCGGCGGCAGCCGGCGGCCGACCAGCGGATGTCCGCCGTCCCCGAGGTCGTAGCGGACGTCGAGGTGGCTGACCACACCGGCGAGATGGCGCTTGACGCTGTCGAGGCCGATGAGCTCGGCGAACAGGTCGCGCAGCGGCTGGGACTCGGGGCCGCCGAGGAAGACCGTGCCCTGGGCCCTGGTGTTCATGAGCAGTCGTGCGCCGACCGCGTGGCGTTCGTCGTGGTAGGTGTCCAGCAGACCCAGGGGAGCCAGGCCCCGCACGGTCGCGGCCAGTTTCCAGCCGAGGTTGACCGCGTCCTGGACCCCGGTGCTCAGTCCCTGGCCGCCGGCCGGGAGATGGATGTGCGCGGCGTCGCCCACGAGCAGCACCCGGCCGCGCCGGTACTCGGTGACCTGCCGGGTGGCGTCCGTGAAGGAGCTGACCCAGTCGGCGCCCCCGCCGGAGATGTCCTCACCCGTCAACCGCAGCCAGGCCGCCGCCACTTCGGAGAACTCCGGGGTCTCGCTGCGGTCGGCCGGCGGGGTGCCGTGCTCGCAGACGATGATCCGGTCCACGCCCTCCTTCAGCGGCGCGGCCATCACCATGCCGCCGGGCAGCCGCTCGCCCAGGAAGCGGGGCCTGACCTGACAGCCCACCACGTCGGCGAGGTACATGCCCCTGGTGGCGGGGGTGCCGGGGAAGTCGAAACCCGCGGCCCTGCGCACCGGGCTGTGTCCACCGTCGGCACCCACCAGATAGGGGGCGCGCAGCGTGCGTTCCCCGGCGGACGTGGCCAGCGTGACGGTGACCCCGTCCCCGTCCTGCTCCAGCGCCCGGAACTCCCAGCCCCGCCGGATGTCGGCGCCCAGGTCGCGGGCCCACTCCTCCAGCACCGCCTCCGTCCGGGACTGCGGGACCCCACGGGCCCCGAAGTGGGCGTCCTCCAGCACGGTGTAGTCGAACTGCACCCCGCCGAAGTGGCCCATCGGGCTCTTCTCCAGGCCGCCGAAGCGCGGGACCAGGCCGCGCTGGTCGAACGACTCCATCGCGCGGGCGGTGAACCCGAGCCCGCGCGACTGTCCGGTGGGCCGCTCCAGCCGCTCGGCGACGATGACGTCGGCCCCGCCCAGCCGCAGCTCCCCGGCCAGCATCAGTCCGGCCGGGCCGGCGCCGACGACGATGACGTCCGCGTCCCTCTGCGCGTCCATGGGTGTCCTTTCCTCGCGCGCGCGGGCGCGCTTCGCATCGGTGGGTGGCGTGTGCGGTTCCTCGTGTGCGTGTACGTGTACGTGTGCGGATGCGAGCCGGTGGGGGCCGCCGGGGTCCGCGTTACGGTCGTACGGTCGCGTTCAGTCGCCGCCGGCCGGGAAGCCGAACCAGCGGGTCAGGGCCCCGGACAGGCCGTCCGGACGCGGACCGGCCCAGGCCACATGGCCGTCGGGGCGTACGAGAAGGGCCTGGCCCGCGGGGATCGGACCCCCGGCCTCGGGAGGGCCGGCCACGAAGTCGACCCGGTCCGACCAGGGCTCCACCGCCGCGCGCAGCGCCGCGGCACCGTCCCCGTGTCCGTGTCCGTTCCCGTTCCCGCTCCCGTCCAGGGACAGCAGCAGCCCGCGACCGGTGCGCAACAGCTCGGTCGTACGGCGCCGCGTTCCGTCTTCCGTGGGCACCAGCCACGCGTCCGGCAGCCGCCGTCCGAGCAGCGGGTGTCCGAGCAGCGGGTGTCCGGCGGCCGGATCACCGGAAGGGATCCCGGCGCCGAGGGCGGTGTCGGCCCCGAAGCCGCGGCCTCCCACCGCTCCCGCGTCACCCCCGTCGCCCTCGACGCCCGTGCCGACGGTGCGGTCCGGGTCGTCCGGGTCGTCCGTGAGACCTCCGACGTCGTACCGGATACCGAGGCCGCTGATCATCCCGGCCAGGTGCCGGCGTACGCCGTCCACGGCGAGGAGTTCGGTGAGCAGGGAACGGGCCGGTTCGACCTCCGGACCGCCGAGCAGCAGCTCGACCTGGGCCCGGATGTTGGCGAGGACCTGACGGCCCACGGTGTGGCGCTCGGTGTCATAGGTGTCGAGAAGTTCCTCGGGGGCGCTGCCGCGCACCACCGCGGCGAGCTTCCAGCCGAGGTTGAAGGCGTCCTGGACACCCAGGTTGAGGGCCTGTCCACCACTCGGCATCTGCCGGTGCGCCGCGTCCCCGGCGAACAGGACACGGCCGTGCCGGTAGCGCGCGAGCTGCCGGTTGGCGTCCCCGAACGCGTTGACCCACAACGGGGTCCCCTGGCTGATGTCCTCGCCCGTGACGCGCTTCCACACATCGGTGACCTCGGTGAAGTCCGGTTCGCCGCCCCCGCGTTCGGTCACAGGCCGGCCGAACTCGTGGACCATCACCCGGGTCACCCCGTCCCGGGTGGCGGCGATGGCGAGCCCGTGCCGAAGACGCTCGAAGCGCCGGTCGGCGACGCTGATGCCGGAGACGTCCGCCCGCAGCAGCTCACGCCTGGCGTCCTGCCCGGGGAAGGGGGCCCGGATCAGCCGCCGTACGGTGCTGTCCTCGCCGTCGCAGCCGACCAGGTAGCGGGCCCGGATACGGACCGGACCGTAGGGGCCGATGGTCTCGGCCTCCACGCCCCGGGCCGTGCCGTCCGCCCCGTCCGTCACGGTCAGGGACAGCAGCTGGTGCCGGCGCCACAGATCGGCGCCGAGGTCGGCCGCCCGGCGCTGCAACAGCTCCTCGGTGCGGGTCTGGGCCACCTTCCACTGCCCCGGGTACGGGCCGGGCAGCGTCAGGTCGAGGGGTACGCCGCCGAAGTGGCCGCGCGGCTCGCACGGCGGCGTGCCGAGTTCGTCCAGCAGTCCGCGCGAGTCGAGGATCTCCATGGTGCGGGCGTGCAGCGTGGAGGCCCGTGACTCGGTGGTCGGGCCGGGGCGCTGGTCGACGACGACCACCTCGGCGCCGCCCAGCCTCAGCTCGGTGGCGAGCATCAGACCGGCGGGGCCCGCTCCGACCACGAGGACGTCGGTGTCCAGGCCGGCCGTGTCGGTGTCCTGATGGTCCGTCGTCATCGTCAACGCCTGTTCTCTGCGTAGGCCTTGGCGTGGGTGAGGGTGGCGCGGCTGTTGGTGGAGAGGGCGTTGTGGACGTAGGCGCGGGCGTCGGTGGTGGTGGCTCCGGGGCCGAGGACGTTCTCGATGGTGGCGGTGTTGAGGGTGACGGTGTGCTGGGAGGTGGCCGTGACGCCTTCGTCGGTGTCGGTGAACGTCCAGTGGCCGGTGTGCAGGGTCATCAGTGCGGGGAGGGTGACCTGCTTGTAGGCGATGTGCCGGTGGGGGAAGGTCACCCGGTAGGACTTGGTGGTGTGGATGGAACCGTCCTTGGCCCGGGTGTCCATCTCCAGGGTCTGCAGGCCTGTGGTGTCCTCTTCCAGGCGGACCGTGGCCACGTGCGGCAGCCGCTGCGACCACAGGCCGGCCTCGTTGATGAACGCGTACACGTCCTTCGCCGAACCGTCGACCAGGACGGTGTCCTCGAAGGAGAACGTCACCTCCTCCGCGGCGTGCGCGAACTCGACGTTCTCCTTCAGCGCGGCCAGCTCGGAGCGGCTGTTCCTGTCGACCGCCCGGTCGATCCAGAGCAGGTCGTGCGGGTCGTCGTCGACCGCGCGGTAGTCGTGCAGCAGCCGCACCCGGGAGGCGTCCCCGCCGAGCGGCTCGATGATCCAGGTCCCGCCCATCTCCGCGACCGGCGGGGCGGGTATCTCCTGGCGGAAGGTGATCCGCAGGCCCTCGGGGTCCAGCTCGCGGCGCGACGTCCAGTTCTTCGCCTCGCCGTTGGCCGTGGCCCAGATCCGTATCCGCTCCTCGGAGCCGTCCCGCTCGACCTGCTCGACGTGGATGGTGGGCGGGAAGATCCGCGGCCAGTTGGTGACCTCCGCCAGCAGCCGGTACACGGCCGGTGCGGGCGCGGCGATCGTGATCTCGTGCTCTACCTCACGGGTCGTCATGACGCTTTCTTCTCCATGGCTGGGTACGGGCTGCCGGTGGGGGAGCCTGCGGGTGGGGTGGCGGGGGCCGCTCAGAAGTTGCCGAGTCCGCCGCAGACGTTGATGGCCTGCGCGGTGACCGAGGCGGCCGTGTCGGAGGCGAGGTAGGCGACCATGCCGGCCACCTCCTCCGGAGTGGAGTAGCGCCCGAGCGGGATCTTCGCCTGGAACTTCTCGAGGATGGCGTCCTCCGAGGTGTCGTAGGCGGCGGCGTACCCGGCGCGCACGCGCTGGGCCATCGGCGTCTCGACGTAGCCGGGGCAGACGGCGTTCACGGTGATGCCGGTGGGGGCCAGCTCGTTGCCGAGGGCCTTGGTGAAGCCGACCACTCCGTGCTTGGACGCGGAGTAGGGGGCGCCCAGGACCACGCCCTGCTTGCCCGCCGTGGAGGCGATGTTGATGATCCGGCCGCGGCTCCTGTGGCGCATGCCGCCCGTGTTGAGCACCTCCCGGGTCAGCCGGAAGACGCTGTTGAGGTTGGTGTCGATGACATCGGTCCACAGCTCGTCGTCGATGTCGGCCGTGACACCGCCGCCGGACCGGCCGGCGTTGTTGACCAGGACGTCGACGGTGCCGAAGCGGTCGACGGCGGCCCGCACGAAGGCGGCGGCCGAGGCCGGGTCGCGGACATCGAGCACACTGCCGTCCGCCTCGACCCCCTCGTCCTGGAGTGTCTTGACCGTCTCGGCGACGTTGTCGGCGTTGCGCGCGCCGATGAACACCCGGTGACCGGCGGCGGCCAGCGCACGGGCGGACGCGAGACCGATGCCGCTGGTGGCCCCGGTGATGAGGGCGACCCGCTTCTCCAGCGTTGACATGTTCTTCCTCTCCCTGTGGCGTGGGGACTGCTGCGGCGGGCCCGGGCCGGACGAGGCCCCGCTCGGATGCGGCGCGAGAAGGCCCCGCTCGGATACGGCGAAAGGTTTCGTCCGGCCCGGGAAAGCCGTCGGGGTCAGGCGGCGGCGGGCTCGTCGGCGCCGAACTGCTGGTTCACGGCCTCGATGAGGGCGCGCGGGGTGTCGGCGTCGGTCAGCAGGTCCTCGTCGAGGACGATCCCGTACTCGCGCTCGATGCGGCTGCCGGTCTCCAGCAGGGCCAGCGACTCGTAGCCGAGGACTTCGAACGGCTCGTCGAGGATGTCGCCGTCGAGGTCGACGCCCTCGTCGACGCCCGCGCCCTCCAGCAGGATGCGGCGCAGGTCGTCCAAGGTGAATTCCGTAGTGGACACGTGGGTTCCTTCCCAGGTCGAGATGGATCGGTCGGGCGGTGGATCGGTCGGGCGGGCAGGCGGTGGGTCGGTCGGTCGAGTGGCGGACCGGTCGAGTGGCGGACCGTTCGGGCGATCGGGCGTTCGGACGGGAGGACCGGTCACCGAAGAGGCGGAGCCGCGACGAGGCCCGCGGCCACGAGTCCGGTCCGGTCCGGTCCGGACCGGACCGGACCGGTCAGTCGACGGCGCGGACGACGACGGCCGAGTTGAAGCCGCCGTAGCCACGGGCCAGGACCAGCGCGGTACGCACCTGGGCGGGCCGCGACTGGGTGAGGACCAGGTCGAGTCCGTACTCCTCGTCGGGGTCGACGTGCACCGTCGGGGGGATCAGTCCCTCCTCCACGGCGAGCAGGGCGGTGGCGATGTCGAGCGGGGCCGCGCCGGAGTACAGCCGGCCGGTCATCGTCTTGGGCGCGGTGACCGGGACGCCCCGGACGCCGAAGACCGCGGAGATCGCCTCGGCCTCGATCCGGTCCAGCTCCGGCACGCCGGCCGCGTCCGCGAAGACCACGTCGACGTCCCCGGGTGCCGTGTCCGCGTCGGCGAGGGCGAGTTCGATCGCCTTGCGCAGACCGGGCTCGCGGTCGCTGCCCGGCCGTGGGTCGAACGTCGAGCCGTAGCCCGCGATCTCGCCGTAGATCCGGGCGCCGCGCGCACACGCCGACTCGGCCGACTCCATGATCAGGATGGCGCCGCCCTCGCCCGGCACATGGCCGGACGCGTCGGCGTCGAAGGGCAGGTAGGCGCGGGTCGGTTCGTCACTGGTGCTCAGCCGGCCACCGGCCATCTGCGCCACCCAGCCCCACGGGCAGATCGACGCGTCGACACCCCCGGAGACGATCATCGGGGTGCCCTTGCGGATGAGCCGCCGGCCGTGCGCCACCGCGTCGAGACCGCCGGCCTCGTCGCTGACGATGACGCCGCTGGGACCCTTCAACCCGTTGCGGATGGAGATCTGGCCGCTGTTGACGGCGTAGAACCAGGCGAAGGACTGGTAGGCGGAGACGTACTGGCTGCCCTGGCTCCACAGCTTCTCCAGCTCGCCCTGGCCGAACTCGAAGCCGCCCGAGGAACTGGCCGTGACGACGCCCATGTCGTACTGCGGCAGTTCCGCGGGGTCGATCCCCGCGTCGGCGAGCGCCCAGTCGGCGGCGACCAGCGCCATCCGCGTCATGTGATCGGTCTGCGGCAGCAGCCGGCTCGGCAGCACGTCCTCGGCGACGAAGCCCGGCACCTCGCCCGCCAGGGTCGACGGATAGGACGACGGGTCGAAGCGGGTGACCCGCCCGATGCCGTTCTTTCCGGTCCGGGTGGCGGCCCAATAGTCCTGTGTGCCCAGTCCGTTGGGGGCGGCGATGCCCAGACCGGTCACTACCACCGAGGTGGTCATGCCACGCTCCTCTCGGGACGCGCCAGCACCATGGCGCTCTGGAATCCCCCGAAGCCGCTGCCGACCGTGAGCACCGCGTCGGTGAGCTGCTCCCGGGCGACCAGCGGCACGTAGTCGAGGTCGCACTTGGGGTCGGGG
This sequence comes from Streptomyces sp. NPDC059668, assembly GCF_042734135.1. Taxonomy (NCBI): domain Bacteria; kingdom Bacillati; phylum Actinomycetota; class Actinomycetes; order Kitasatosporales; family Streptomycetaceae; genus Streptomyces; species Streptomyces sp. NPDC059668. The sequence continues at coordinate 62,772 of NZ_JBHWEL010000054.1, forward strand.
GTGGTCAGGTTGGCCGTGGGCGGCACGACGTGGTTCTCCATCGCCAGCGCGGACGCGGCGATCTCGATGGAACCGATCGCGCCGAGCGAGTGCCCGACCATCGACTTGATCGAGCTGACCGGGGTCCGGTAGGCGTGGTCGCCCAGGCTGCGCTTGAACGCCTCGGTCTCGTGGCGGTCGTTCTGCTTGGTGCCCGAGCCGTGCGCGTTGATGTAGTCGATCCCGGTCGGGTTCATCCTCGCCTCGTCCAGCGCGGTCGTGATGGCCTCGGCCATCTCCGCGCCGTCCGGCCGCAGACCCGTCATGTGGTACGCGTTCGAGCGCGTCGCGTACCCGGCGATCTCGGCGTAGATGTGCGCGCCGCGCCGCCGGGCGCTCTCCAGCTCCTCCAGGACGAACACCGCGGCACCCTCCCCGAGGACGAACCCGTTGCGGGTCCCGTCGAAGGGGCGCGAGGCCCGCTCGGGGTCGTCGTCCCTGGGCGTCGTCGCCTTGATCGCGTCGAAGCACGCCATCGTGATCGGCGAGATCGGGGCGTCGGACGAACCCGTGATCATGACGTCGGCCGAGCCCTCGCGGAGCAGCTCGACGGCGTGGCCGACCGAGTCGATGCCGGACGTGCAGCCCGTGGAGACCACCGTGCTGGGACCCTGCGCGCCCACCGCCCAGGCGACCTCGGCCGCGAAGGAGCTCGGGACCAGGTAGTTGTACAGATGCGGGGTGGTGTACGCGTGGTCCACCAGGCGCAGCCGGCCGCCGTCGCTGACGACGTTGTACTCCTCGTCGAGACCCATGGTGGCGCCGACGGCGCTGCCGATGGTGACGCCCACCCGGTAGGGGTCGTGGGCGTCGAGGTCGATGCCGCTGTCGGCGACCGCGCCGCGGGCGGCGACCACCGCGAACTGCGCGGCGCGGTCCATCCGGCGGATCTCCTGCGGGCTCAGCCCGTGCTCCGCGGGGTCGAAGTCGATCTCCGCGGCGACCCGTGAGCGGAACGGGCTGGGATCGAAGAAGCTGATGCGGCGGGTGGCCGTACGGCCCTCGCTCAGCAGGTTCCAGAAGTTCTTCGCCCCGACACCGCCGGGGGCCAGCACCTCTATGCCGGTGATGACGACTCGTCGGGCGGTCACGCGGACGCCTCCCAGTTGTAGAAGCGCGTGGCCATCGCGTCGGCCGGGGAGCGCCAGGTGGCCGGGTCGTACGCCTCGATGAACGGCTTCAGGTCCTCACTGATCTGTACGAAGCGCGCGTCGTGCCGGGCGTGCTGGATCAGCTCGCCGCCGTTGTCCGCGTCGAAGTCCTGGAGGTGGAAGTAAAGACCCCGGTACTGGAAGAGCTGGCGCCGGCGCGTTCCCATGCGGTGCGGCATTTCCGTGTCGTCGAAATCACCGAAAATCTTCGCCACGTCGACGCTCGACCCGGGTTCCATCCGAGCCACAATCAGCGTGCTGTACATACGTTTCCCTCTCCTCGGGGCCCACCACACGACAGTTGACGAAAGCTCGTATTCAGTATCTGGGGCGGTAGGTGCGGTTTCAATGTTCCCTGTGTCAGGTAATTGTCAGACCTGGTCAGAATTCCGCAGGAAATTACGGGGGACCGCACGGTTCCCTGGCGAATTCGCCGAGAATCCGCTCATGAATCAGTTGGTGATGTCACACATGGGGGCACCGGAGGTGACGGACGCGCCGACCTCCGCGCTCAGGCCCTTGACGGTGCCGGAGCGGTGGGCGTTGAGGGGCTGTTCCATCTTCATGGCCTCCAGGACGACGATGAGATCGCCCTCCTGGACCTCCTGGCCCTCCTCGACCGCGACCTTGACGATCGTGCCCTGCATCGGCGAGGCGAGCGTGTCGCCCGAAGCGACCGGGCCGGACCTGCGGGTCGCCCGGCGCTTCGGCCTGACACCCGTGGCGAGCCCGGTGCGGGCGGCCGACGAGCCGAGCGAGGACGGCAGCGACACCTCGAGACGCCTGCCGCCGACCTCGACCACGACGGAATCGCGGCCCGGCCCGTCCTCGGCGTCCGCGTCGGCGAGGGCCGTGAAGGCGGGGATCTCGTTGACGAACCCGGTCTCGATCCAGCGGGTGTGGACCGTGAACGGGTCCGCGGAACCGGTCAGCTCGGGGGCGAACGCCGGATCGCGCACGACCGCGCGGTGGAAGGGCAGGGCGGTGGCCATCCCGCCGACCTCGAACTCGTCGAGGGCACGGGCGGCCCGCTGGAGCGCCTCCTCGCGGGTACGGCCGGTCACGATCAGCTTGGCGAGCAGGGAGTCCCAGGCCGGACCGATCACACTGCCGCACTGCACGCCGGCGTCGAGGCGGACGCCGGGGCCGGAGGGCGGGGCGAAGGTGGTGACGGTGCCGGGGGCGGGCAGGAAGCCGCGGCCGGGGTCCTCGCCGTTGATACGGAACTCGAAGGAGTGGCCGCGCAGTTCGGGGTCGCCGTAGCCGAGTTCCTGGCCGTCGGCGATGCGGAACATCTCCCGGACCAGGTCGATGCCGGCAACCTCCTCGGTGACCGGGTGCTCGACCTGAAGACGGGTGTTGACCTCCAGGAAGGAGATCGTGCCGTCCATGCCGACGAGGAACTCCACGGTGCCCGCGCCGACGTAGCCGGCCTCCTTGAGGATCGCCTTGGACGACGCGTACAACTCGGCGACCTGCGCGTCCGACAGGAACGGCGCCGGAGCCTCCTCCACCAGCTTCTGGTGGCGGCGCTGCAGCGAGCAGTCCCGGGTGGAGACCACGACCACGTTGCCGTGGGTGTCGGCCAGGCACTGCGTCTCCACGTGGCGGGGCTTGTCGAG
>NZ_JBHWEL010000055.1:0-39243 GCF_042734135.1 Streptomyces sp. NPDC059668
TCCTCATACTGGGTGTATTCGGGCGATCCGACAACGCGGCGAGGTGCCGTAGCTGTCGTCGTGCGCCCGCCGGGGATTACGGGACAGCCCTTAGCCCGGTCCGGTCGGGAGGCCCGGGGGTGCGGCTGCCGGCGGCCCCTCGAGGCGGCTCTACCCGAACTCGTACGCCTCGACCTCGGCGAGGTAGCGCGCCCGGCGCTCCTCGTCGTGGTCCAGGAAGGACGCCTCGAACGAGTTGCGCGCCAGTTCCCGCATCCGTTCGCGGTCCAGTCCGAGCGCCTCGCGCACCGCGTGGAAGGTGTCACCGACGTACCCGCCGAAGTAGGCGGGGTCGTCGGAGTTGACGGTGCACAGGAGCCCGGCCTCCAGCATGGCCGGCAGGGGGTGGTCCTCCAGGACGTCCACGGCGCGCAGCCGTACGTTCGACAGCGGGCAGAGCGTCAGCGGCACCCGCTCCCGGACCAGCCGCTCGACCAGCTCGGGGTCCTCCATGCAGCGCAGCCCGTGGTCGATGCGCTCGACGCCGAGGACGTCGAGCGCCTCGGTGATGTAGGCGGGCGGTCCCTCCTCGCCCGCGTGCGCGACGCGTCGCAGTCCGAGGGCGGCGGCGGCCTCGTACACCTCGCGGAACTTGGCCGGCGGGTGCCCGACCTCCGCCGAGTCGAGGCCGATGCCGACGATCCGGTCGAGGTAGGGCCGCGCGGCCTCCAGCGTCGCCATCGCCGACTCGGCGGACTCGTCGCGCAGGAAGCACATGATCAGCTGGGTGGAGACGCCGTGCGTGTCCTCGCTCCGGGAGAGCGCGCGGGACAGCCCCTCGACGACCGTCCCCATCCCGACCCCGCGCGCCAGGTGGGCCTGCGGGTCGAAGAAGATCTCCGCGTGCCGCACGCCCTGCGCGGCGGCCCGCGCGAGGTAGGCGTCGGCCAGGTCGGCGAAGTCCTGCTCGGTCCGCAGGACGGCCATCAGCTCGTAGTACAGGTTCAGGAACGACTGGAGGTCGTCGAAGAGATACGCCTTGCGCAGCTCCTCGGTGTCCGCGTACGGCAGCGTCACGCCGTTGCGCGCGGCGAGCTCGAAGGCGAGCTCGGGCTCCAGGGTGCCTTCGACATGGAGGTGCAGTTCTGCTTTGGGGAGGGGCATCAAAGCATGGTACGGGCGTTTTGGGAGCGCTTCGGAACGGGCACCCGCATCAGGTCGTTCGCCACCGTCAGCTCCCCGTCGAACCCGGCGGCCCGCGCCTGCCGTTCGAACTCCGCGGGGTCGGGGTAGCGCTGGCTGAAGTGCGTGAGCACCAGATGCCGCACGCCCGCGTCGCGTGCCACGCGGGCCGCCTGACCGGCGGTCAGATGCCCGTGGTCGGAGGCGAGTCGCTCGTCCTCGTCCAGGAACGTCGACTCGATGACGAGCAGGTCGCAGCCCTCGGCGAGGGCGTCCACCCCCTCGCACAGCCGGGTGTCCATGACGAACGCGAACCGCTGTCCGCGCCGCACCTCGCTGACGTCGTCCAGACGGACCCCGCCGAGAGCTCCTTCGCGCTGGATCCGCCCGACGTCCGGCCCCTTGATGCCGTGCGCGGCGAGCCGCTCGGGCAGTATCCGCCGTCCGTCCGGCTCGATGAGCCGGTATCCGAAGGACTCCACGGGGTGGGAGAGCCTGCGGGCCTCCAGGGTGTAGGAGCCGGTGACGGCGAGCACGCCGTCCGCGTCGACCGGTGCCTCGCGGAGCTCGACGGTCTCGCGGTACGCGGTGGCGTACCGCAGCCGGTCGAAGAAGCGCTGACCCGAGCGGGGGTAGTGCGCGGTGACCTCGTGCGGTACGCGGTCGAGGTTGACGCGCTGGATCACCCCGGCGAGTCCGAGCGAGTGGTCGCCGTGGAAGTGCGTGATACAGATCCGGTGCAGGTCGTGCGCGGCGACCCCGGCCCGCAGCATCTGCCGCTGGGTGCCCTCGCCGGGGTCGAAGAGCAGGCCCTCCCCGTCCCAGCGCAGCAGATAGCCGTTGTGGTTGCGGTGCCGGGTCGGGACCTGGCTGGCGGTGCCGAGGACCACCAGTTCACGTACGGACAAGGCAGGTCACCCCGGTGGCCACTGCATGCCGCGGCCACCGAGCAGGTGCGCGTGCGCGTGGAAGACGGTCTGTCCCGCACCGCTGCCGGTGTTGAACACGATCCGGTGGCTGTCCAGCTTCTCCTCGGCCGCGATCTCACCGGCCTCGCGCAGCACGTCCGCCGCGATCAGGGGCTCGGCGGCCGCCAGCGACGCCGCGTCCGGGTGGTGCACCTTGGGGATGACCAGGATGTGGGTGGGCGCCTGCGGGTTTATGTCGCGGAAGGCGAGGGTCGTCGCGCTCTCCCGGACGACGGTCGCCGGGATCTGTCCCGCGATGATCTTGCAGAACAGACAGTCGTCCTGCGGTTCTCCCGCCATGCGTGTCCCTCCTCGTGCCGGCCGGCACCTGCGTCCCGGACGGCGTCGGTCCTGCGTCCCGCACGGCGCCGACCACCCCGCCGTGCACGGCGCCGATCATTACGCCGTGCATGCTATCGGCACTCCCCTCAGCCCAGCTCCGGCAGTGACGGCGGGGTCTTCGCCGGGTTCTCCTCCAGGGCCGCCAGCGCGATCCTGATCGCCTCGTCCAGCTGGACGTCGCGGCCGGCGGCGTGGTCCTGCGGGGCCTGGACGACCTCGACGTCCGGGTCGACGCCGTGGTTCTCCACGCCCCACCCCTGTCCCTCCAGCCAGAACGCGTACTTGGGCTGGGTGACGAGGGTGCCGTCGACGAGCCGGTAGCGGCTGTCGATGCCGATCACACCGCCCCAGGTGCGCGTCCCCACCACCGGACCGATCCCGAGCGCCTTGACCGCCGCGTTGACGATGTCCCCGTCCGAGCCGGAGAACTCGTTGGCCACGGCGACGACGGGGCCGCGCGGCGCGTCCTCCGGATAGCTGTACGCCCGCATCCCGCGCGGCAGGTCCCAGCCCACGATCCGCCGCGCGAGCTTCTCGACGACCAGCTGGGAGGTGTGGCCGCCGCGGTTCTCCCGCACGTCCACGACCAGCCCCTCCCGGGCCACCTCGATCCGCAGGTCCCGGTGGAGCTGCGCCCACCCGGAGCCGACCATGTCCGGTACGTGCAGATACCCCAGCCGGCCCCCGGACCGCTCGTGGACGTACGCCCGCCGGTCCGCGACCCACGCGTGGTAACGCAGCGCCTCCTCGTCGGCGAGCGGGACGACCACCGCGTGCCGGGGATCACCGCCGCCGGACGGGGAGACCGTCAGCTCGACCGGCTTGCCCGCCGTGCCCACCAGCAGCGGCCCGGGACCGGTCACCGGGTCCACCGGCTGCCCGCCGACCTGGACGATCGCGTCCCCGGCCCGCACCGCGACCCCGGGAGCGGCGAGCGGGGCCCGCGCGTCGGGGTCGGAGGTCTCCGAGGGGAGGATCCGGTCGATGCGCCAACTGCCGTCCTCGTGACGGGAGATGTCCGCCCCGAGCAGTCCCTGCGCCCGGTCGCCGCCGCCCCAGCCGCCGCGCGGGGTCACATACGCGTGCGAGGTGCCCAGTTCGCCCTGCACCTCCCAGAGCAGGTCCACCAGGTCGTCGTGGGTGGCGATCCGGTCGAGGACCGGCCGGTAGCGGTCGAGTACGCCCTCCCAGTCGGTGCCGCCCAGATCGGGCCGCCAGAAGTTGTCCCGCATGAGGCGGCCCGTCTCGTCGTACATCTGGCGCCACTCGGCGGCCGGGTCGACGGTCTGACGGATGCGCGAGAGGTCGACGGTGATGTTGGTGTCGCTCTCGTCGTCGTTCGAGGCGCGGCGGTCGCTGGGGACGAGCTTGAGCTTGCCGTCGGTCCACAGCAGGACCCGCTTGCCGTCGCCGGTGACGGCGAAGTGGTCGGCGTCCGCGGCGAGATGCTCGACGCGGTGCTGGGCCAGGTCGTACCGCTCCAGCTCGGTCTTCGGGTCCGGGTCGTCCGGGGTGGCGCGGGAGGCGCCGAGCACACCGCGGACCGGGTGGCGCAGCCACAGCAGCCCGTCCTTGGCCGCCCGCAGCGTCGAGTAGCGGGCGGCCTCGACGGGGAACGGGACGATCCGGTCGCCGAGTCCTTCGAGGTCGATCCGGGTCGCGGGGGTGCCCTCGCTGTCGGGCGTCTCGGCCCCGCGGCCCTCCGGTGCCTCGAAGGCCCGGCCGTGCCGCTGCGGTCCGAAGGGGGACGGGGTGGTCGCCGCCAGCGTGATCAGGTGCGGGCGGGATCCGCCGACGAACGCCAGGTCGAAGACGTGCTCGTCGTAGACCGGGTCGAAGGCGCGTGCGGAGAGGAAGGCCAGGTGCTTGCCGTCGAGGGTGAACGCGGGCGCGTAGTCACGGAAGCGCAGCGGCGTCGCCTCGGTGACCGACAGGTCCGCGGTGTTCGCCAGTTTCAGCTGGCGCAGCGGACGGGGGCCGGGGTGCGACCAGGCGAGCCAGGCCGAGTCCGGCGAGAAGACCAGCCCGCTGACGTCCCCGTCCGCGCTGCGGTCGACCTCGCGCACCTCTCCGGTCTCCCGCTCGACGAGCAGCACCCGTCCGTCGTGCGAGGCGACGGCGGCGCGGCTGCCGTCGGGTGCCATCGCGAGCCCGAGGACGCGGCCGAGCTGCCCGGCGGCGAGCCGGCGCGGGGTGGCCCCGGGGGCGGTCCCGGTCGCCGGGGCGAACTCCAGCGCGTCGTCGCCGGCCGCGTCGGTCACCCACACCACGTACTCCTCGCCCTCCACCCGGAAGGTGCGCGGCAGCCGGGCGCGCACGCCGGGCCGGGCGGCGAGCGCGCGGGCCGGACCGGAGCGGTGCGTGATCCAGTGGACGGCGCCACGCACGGAGACCGCGCTGCCGCGTCCGGTGTGGTCGGGCGCGGCGGCCGAGAACCAGCGGGACGCGCTGACGGGGTGCGGCTGCTGGTCGACGCGCTGTCCGCCGAGCCGGATGTCGAGCCTGCGCGGCTCGGCGCCGTCCAGGTCGTCGAGCAGCCACAGTTCACCGGCGGACGCGTAGACGACCCGGGTGCCGTCGGTCGCCGCGTGCCGGGCGTAGAAGCCGTCGAGGGGGGTGTGGCGGCGCAGGTCGGAGCCGTCGGCGAGGGAGGAGTAGAGGGCCCCGACGCCTTCGTGGTCGGACAGGAACGCGAGCCGCTCCCCTGCCCACAGGGGGTACTCGAGGTTCCCGTCCAGCTCCTCGTGCAGGCGTACGAACTCCCCGTCGCCCTCGCGGTCGATCCACAGCTTGCCCGCCGTGCCGCCGCGGTACCGCTTCCACCAGGCGGCCTCCCGTCCCATCGGGGCGGACAGCAGCAGCACGCCCGGGCCGCCGTGCGCGACGTCGCCCACCGGCCCGTACGGAAGGGTGGTGGCGGGACCGCCGTCGAGCGGCACGGCCCGCGCCCAGCTGCGCCGCAGGCTCGCCTGGCCCTGGGTGCTGAGGGCGAGCACCTGTCCGTCCGGGGTCCAGCCGCGCACCTGGGTCCGCAGACTTCCCCAGTACGTCAGCCGCCTGGACGCCCCGCCCGCCAGCGGGGCGACATGCACCTCGGGCGCCCCGTCCCGGGCGGAGGTCCAGGCGATGCTCTCGCCGTCGGGGGAGATGCGCGGGTGGTTCACCGGCACGTTGTCGGCGCTGACCCGCCAGGCACGGCCGCCGCCGTCGAGAGGAGCGACCCAGACGTCGTCCTCGGCGGTGAACGCGACCAGATCGCCGCGCAGATGCGGGAAGCGGAGGTATCCGGATGATACGGACGATGCAGACTGAGTCACCCGATCACCCTATGCAGCGACAGCTCCCCCGGAAAGGGGTTTGGATCACTTGCCCCGGCCCGGCCGGATGGCCGGATCGGCCTCGCACCGGATGGTCCGCGGCACTGTCACGGTGCGGGTGCGGCTGCCGGTGCGGGGGCCGACGGCCTCGGAGCGGGCCGGTCGCAGGCGGGCGGTCCGCGGCACGGTCACGGTGCGGGTGCGGGTGCGGGTGCGGGTGCCGGTGCGGGGGCCGACGGCCTCGGAGCGGGCCGGTCGCGCGGGCGGGCGGGCGAGCCGCCTGCGCGTGGACCCCGGTCAGTTGCGCAGGAGCAGCCACTCCTGGAGTTCCACGAGGTTGCCCTCCGGGTCCTTGAGATGGGCCACGCGCATGCGGTCGGTCATCGGAGCGGGGCCGTGGGCGATGACGCCGCCACGGGAGACGACACCGGCGCAGTAGGCGTCGAGGTCGTCGACGCGCAGGACGACCAGGGAGCGGTGGCCCGTCGCGGAATCGCCCAGCTCACCGAGGATCCGGGCCATCATCGCGCGGTCCTGGAGCGCGATGCCCGCGGAGCCGGTGGCGGCGCTGAACTTCTCGTACGGCCCCTCGACCGCCCCCGACTGGGGCTTGAGGCCGAGGACTTCGGCGTAGAAGCGGTAGCAGGCCGGGAAGTCGGCGACGAGCAGCCGTACCTGGGCGAGTTCCAACGCATCCCCCGTACATGTTCGTTCAGGACCAGCGGCCGGTGCGCCCCAGCAGCAGCGCGGTCGCCGCGGTCCCTGCGGTCGACGTACGCAGCACGCTACGCCCCAGCCGGTACGCCTTCGCACCCGCCTGCGCGAAGAGTTCCAACTCCTCCGGGGAGACGCCCCCTTCGGGACCCACGACCAGCACGATCCGTCCGGACGGGGGCAGTTCGGCCGTGGCGAGCGGCTCGCTGGGGTACTCCCGGTCCTCGTGCAGCACCGCCGCGAAGTCGGCCTCGGCCAGAAGTGCGGCCACCTGCCTGGTCGTCGCGGCGTCCGCGACCTCCGGGAAGCGCACCCGCCGGGACTGCTTGCCGGCCTCGCGCGCCGTCGCCCGCCACTTGGCGAGCGCCTTCAGACCCCGGTCGCCCCTCCACTGGGTGATGCAGCGCGAGGCGGCCCAGGGGACGATCGCGTCCACCCCGGTCTCGGTCATGGTCTCGACGGCCAGCTCGCCCCGGTCGCCCTTGGGCAGGGCCTGGACGACGGTGAGGTGAGGGGACTCCGCCGGTTCCTCGGCGAGGGAGTCGATGCGGACGGTCAGCCGGTCCTTGCCCTCGGCGTCCACGACGACGCACCGCGCCCAGCGCCCGGCGCCGTCGGTGAGGACGACCTCCTCGCCGGACCGCAGCCGCTTCACGGAGACGGCGTGCCGGCCCTCGGGGCCGTCGAGGACGTAACGCCCCGCGCCGTCCGCGTCGAGGTGGTCGACGACGAACACCGGTGCCGTCATCGGTCCGCACCGCCCGCCGCGCCGGCTCCGCCGGACCCGGACAACGCTGTCCTCGCCTCGTCCAGCTCGGCGCACAGCACCTCCACCAGCTGCCCGGCGGACAGTTCACGGGCCATCCGGTGCCCCTGTCCCGCCCACAGGGCCATGCCCTGCGCGTCGCCCGCGCGGGCCGCCGCCTTGCGCAGCGGGGAGGTGAGGTGGTGGACCTCGGGGTACGCGGCGGGCGCGTACGGCCCGTGCTCCCGCATGAAGCGGTTGACGAGGCCGCGCGCGGGACGGCCGGAGAACGCGCGCGTCAGCTCCGTGCGCACGAAGAGGGGGTTGGTCAGGGACTGCTTGTGCACGGCTTGCGCGCCGGACTCCGGGGTGGCGAGGAACGCGGTGCCCAGCTGCGCCGCGTTCGCGCCCGCGGCCAGCGCCGCGGCGATCTGGCTGCCGCGCATGATGCCGCCGGCGGCGACGACCGGGATCTGCACGGTCTCGCGGACCTGGGCGATCAGGGAGAGCAGTCCGATCCCCGTGCCGTCCGTCTCCGGGTTGTCGCGGTGGGTGCCCTGGTGGCCGCCGGCCTCCACGCCCTGCACGACGACCGCGGCGGCACCCGCCCGCTGCACCGCGAGGGCCTCCTCGGCCGTGGTCGCGGTGATCATCGTGAGCGTGCCGACCCGGGCGAGGGAGTCCAGGACGTCGCGGGTGGGGCAGCCGAAGTGGAAGGAGACCACCGGCACCGGGTTGTCGAGGAGGACCGCGAGCTTGGCGTCGTAGCCGTCGTCGCGGCCGCTGTCCGGATCGCCGAGCTCCGTCTCGTACCAGGAGGCCTCACCGGCCAGCTGGTGGGCGTACACCTCGACGGTGGCCGGGTCCGCGTACTCGGCCTGCGGCATGAAGAGGTTGACCCCGAAGGGCCGGCTCGTCAGCCCGCGCAACTGCTTGATCTCCTGGTACATGCCGTCGGCGGTCTTGTACCCGGCGGCGAGGAACCCGAGCCCGCCGGCCTCGGACACGGCGGCCGCGAGATGCGGGACGGAGACGCCGCCCGCCATGGGGGCCTGCACGATCGGGTGAGGGAAGAGATCGGTCAGTGCGGAGGACATGACGGCATGTTGTCACGTCCTCCGAACAAGTCCGAAATCCGGCCTTCCGGCCCGCCGGGACCACCGGGGCGGACGGTCCGCGGTCCTTTTCCGCCCCCGCCGCCCCTCCCCGTCGCCGTGCGGGTCAGCGGCCGTTGAACGCGTCCTTGAGGCGGGAGAACAGGCCCTGCTGGCCCGGCTGGAACTGCCCGGTCGGACGCTCCTCGCCGCGCAGCTGCGCCAGTTCCCTGAGCACCCGCTCCTGCTCGGCGTCGAGCTTGGTCGGCGTGGTGACCTCGACGTGCACGATGAGGTCGCCCCGGCCGCCGCCGCGCAGATGCGTGACGCCGCGCCCGTGCAGCGGGATCGACTGTCCGGACTGCGTGCCGGGCCGGATGTCGACCTCCTCCAGACCGTCGAGGGTCTCGAGCGGCACCTTGGTGCCGAGCGACGCGGCGGTCATCGGGATGGTGACCGTGCAGTGCAGGTCGTCACCGCGGCGCTGGAAGGTCGAGTGCGGCAGTTCGTGGATCTCGACGTACAGGTCACCGGCGGGTCCGCCACCGGGCCCGACCTCGCCCTCGCCCGCGAGCTGGATCCGGGTGCCGTTGTCGACGCCCGCCGGGATCTTCACCGTGAGCGTGCGCCGGGACCGGACCCGTCCGTCGCCCGCGCACTCCGGGCACGGGGTCGGCACGACGGTGCCGAACCCCTGGCACTGCGGGCACGGACGCGAGGTCATGACCTGGCCCAGGAACGACCGGGTGACCTGGGACACTTCGCCACGCCCGCGACACATGTCGCAGGTCTGGGCGGAGGTTCCCGGCGCGGCGCCCTCACCGTTGCAGGTGCCGCACACGACGGCCGTGTCGACCTGGATGTCCTTCGTGGTGCCGAAGGCGGCCTCGTCCAGCTCGATCTCGAGCCGGATCATGGCGTCCTGGCCGCGCCGCGTGCGCGACCGGGGGCCCCGCTGCGACGCCGTGCCGAAGAAGGCGTCCATGATGTCCGAGAAGTTGCCGAAGCCGCCGGCTCCGAAGCCGCCCGCGCCCGCGCCGCCCGCCTGGGACAGCGGGTCGCCACCGAGGTCGTAGACCTGCTTCTTCTGCGGGTCCGACAACACCTCGTAGGCGGCGTTGATCTCCTTGAACCGCTCCTGCGTCTTCGGATCGGGATTGACGTCCGGATGCAGCTCGCGAGCGAGCCGCCGGAAAGCCTTCTTGATCTCGTCCTGGGACGCGTCGCGGCGCACGCCGAGCACGGCGTAGTAGTCCGTGGCCACTTAAGACTCCGCCAGGATCTGTCCGACGTACCGTGCCACCGCTCGTACCGCTCCCATCGTTCCCGGGTAATCCATGCGGGTCGGTCCGACCACGCCGAGTTTGGCTACTGCCTCGTCGCCCGAACCGTAGCCGACGGAGACCACGGACGTGGAGTTGAGTCCCTCATACGCGTTCTCGTGACCGATCCGTACGGTCATGCCCGAATCCCCCGCCTCCCCCAGCAGTTTGAGGAGCACGACCTGTTCCTCCAGCGCTTCGAGCACCGGTCTGATCATGAGGGGAAAATCATGTCCGAAGCGGGTCAGGTTCGCGGTGCCGCCGATCATCAGACGCTCCTCGGTCTCCTCGACGAGCGTCTCCAGAAGGGTGGAGAGCACCGTCGCGACCGTACCCCGGTCGTCCGTCTCGAAGGCGTCCGGCAGGTCCTGGACGAGCGGCGGGACGTCCGCGAAACGGCGGCCCGCCACCCGGCTGTTGAGCCGGGCCCGCAGATCCGCCACGGACGTCTCCCCGAACGGCGCCGGACAGTCGATCATGCGTTGCTCGACCCGCCCTGTGTCCGTGATCAGGACGAGCATCAGCCGGGCCGGGGCCAGGGACAGCAGCTCCACGTGCCGCACGGTCGATCTGGTCAGCGACGGGTACTGCACGACGGCGACCTGCCGGGTCAGCTGCGCGAGCAGCCGCACGGTCCGCCCGACGACGTCGTCGAGGTCGACGGCGCCGCCCAGGAAGTTCTGGATGGCCCGCCGCTCGGGTCCGGTCATCGGCTTGACGCCGGCGAGCTTGTCGACGAAGAGCCGGTAGCCCTTGTCGGTGGGGATGCGCCCGGCGCTGGTGTGCGGCTGGGCGATGTACCCCTCGTCCTCCAGGGCGGCCATGTCGTTGCGGACCGTGGCCGGGGAGACCCCCAGCCGGTGCCGCTCCGTCAGCGCCTTGGAACCGACCGGCTCCTCGGTGCCCACGTAGTCCTGGACGATGGCGCGCAGCACTTCGAGCCTGCGTTCACTCAGCATCGCGCACACCTCCAGTCGTCGGTCCCTCGCGGCCTCGCCTGGCACTCAGCGCGTGCGAGTGCCAGCATTCCCCGGCCCAGTGTACGGCCGGTGGGTACGGCCCCGGCAAGGGCGGGCCCGCGATCTTGCGCGAGGCGCACCGACGTGCCCCGACGTGTCCCGCGATGTCGTACTGTCCGCGCCCTCACCGCTAGCGTCGGCGTATGAAGGTGACTTGGGAAGAGGCGGGGTGGGAGGAGCTGGCCCCGCGCGTGGGCCGGCGGCGGCTCCCGGGCTGGGACTGCACGGCCGGGCTGGTGGTGGGCGGGGACGCGACGCTCATGGTCGACGCGGGAGCGAGCCTCGGGGAGGGCGCACGGTTGCGCGCCGAGGCGCGACGGATTCTCGGCACGGACCGGGACGTGACGCACCTCGCACTCACCCACCCGCACTTCGACCATGTCTTCGGCGCGGCGGCGTTCACGGGCGCGCAGGTGTTCGGGGCGGCCGGTCCCGGCACGGTGTCCGCGTACGGGGGCGAGGAACTGCGCTTGGACGCCGTACGTCACGGTCTGGACCCGCGGGACGCCGCCGAGGCCGCGGACGCCCTGGTCGCCCCGGGCCACTCCGTGTCGGGCGAGCGGACGCTCGATCTGGGCGGCGGTGTCCGGGCCCTGCTGGCGGTCGTGGGTCCGGGCCACACGGCGCACGATCTGGCGGTCCGGGTGACCGGGATCGCCGGTTCACCGGAGGTCGTCTTCTGCGGGGACCTGGTGGAGGAGTCCGGCGAGCCCCAGGCGGGTCCCGACGCCGTCCCCTCCCGCTGGCCGGCCGCGCTGGACCGGCTGCTCGCCCTGGGCGGCGAGGGGGCGGTCTACGTGCCGGGTCACGGGGCCGCGGTGAATGCGGCGTTCGTCCGGGCGCAGCGGGACGCGCTGGCGAGACGTACCGGCGTGTCGTAGGGATCTCCCCGTCACCTCGCCGCCGGTTCTCCTATCGTCATCCGAATGCGCCAGTACTCTCCGGATCTCACCCCGCCGTGGAAGAAGCCCAAGCCGGTACCCGAGGTCCCCGCGGACCCGGGCCTGGTGGTCGAGGAGCCCGGTACGGGGTTCTGCGGGGCGGTGATCGGCTGCGAGGCGGGCACGGTGACGCTGGAGGACCGCTTCGGCAAGCACCGGGTGTTCCCGCTGGAGCCGCGCGGCTTCCTGCTGGAGGGCAGGGTGGTCACGCTGGTCCGTCCGGCCGCGGGGCCGGCCCGGCCCGGCCGCACGGCATCCGGTTCGGTCGCCGTGCCGGGCGCGCGGGCCCGTGTGGCGCGGGCCGGCCGCATCTACGTGGAGGGCCGCCACGACGCCGAGCTGGTCGAGCGGGTCTGGGGCGACGACCTCCGCATCGAGGGTGTCGTGGTCGAGTACCTGGAGGGCGTCGACGATCTCCCCGCCGTCGTGGAGGAGTTCGCGCCGGGGCCGGACGCCCGGCTGGGCGTGCTGGTCGACCATCTGGTCCCCGGCACGAAGGAGTGGCGTATCGCGCAGGCGGTCACCAGTGAGCACGCCCTCGTCCTCGGCCATCCGTACATCGACGTCTGGGAGGCCGTGAAGCCGTCCTCCGTGGGCATTCCCGGCTGGCCCCGGGTCCCGCGCGGGCAGGACTGGAAGACGGGCGTGTGCCGGGCCCTGGGCTGGCCGGAGAACACCGGTGCGGCCTGGCAGCACATCCTGTCCCGGGTGCGCTCCTACAAGGACCTGGAGCCGGAGCTCCTGGGCCGGGTGGAGGAGCTGATCGACTTCGTCACGGCGCCGGAGTGACACCGGGGCCGTGGAGGCCGTGGGGATCGCGAGGGTCCTGGGGAGGGCGAGGGTCCTGGGGAGGGCGGGGGTCGTGGGGGTCGGGGGACGCGACGGGACCGCCGGTGTCGCGGCTCCGGCTGCGGTGGCCCTTCCTGTCCGGGTCTCCCTGCCCGCCAGCGGGAGACGAACAGGATCAGGCCGCCCGCACCCATCGCCATGAGCACCGCGAGGGGTATCCAGCCGGCACCGATCCCGTCGTCCCGGACGGCGAACCGGACCCCCGTCCCACCGCCCGCGAGGAACACCGCCACGATCGGCAGGCTGAGCAGCGGCCGCCGCAACCCGTACCGGAGAACGGTCGCGTCCTCGGCCGGCCACTCCCCGGAGATCATGGACGTGGACTGTGGGCCAGCGGGCGTTCAGTCCACCAGGTCCCGGACCACGGCGTCCGCGAGCAGGCGTCCGCGCAGCGTGAGGACGGCGCGGCCCTCGTTGTAGGGACCGTTCTCCAGGAGTCCGTCGGAGAGCGCGCGGCGGGAGGCCGAGAGCCCCTCCGGGCGGAGCAGGGAGAGCGGGCAGCCTTCGCGCAGCCGCAGTTCGAGGAGGATCCGCTCGACGCGGCGGTCCTCGCCGGAGAGCAGCTCGCGCCCCGCGCCGGGAGACCTTCCGGACGCCAGCGCCGCCGCGTACGCCCCGGGGTGCTTCACGTTCCACCAGCGCACGCCGCCGACGTGGCTGTGGGCGCCGGGCCCGGCCCCCCACCAGTCCGCGCCACGCCAGTACAACTCGTTGTGCAGGCACCGGCCGGCCTCGGAGGTGGCCCAGTTGGACACCTCGTACCAGTCGAAGCCCGCAGCTGCCATCACCTCGTCCGCGATGAGGTAGCGGTCCGCGTGGACGTCGTCGTCCGTCATCGGGACCTCGCCCCGGCGGATGCGCCGGGCCAGCTGGGTGCCCTCCTCGACGATCAGGGCGTATGCGGAGACATGGTCGGGCCCGGCGCCGAGCGCGGCGTCCAGCGAGGCCCGCCAGTCGTCGTCGGACTCGCCGGGCGTGCCGTAGATCAGGTCGAGGTTCACGTGCTCGAAGCCCGCCGCGCGGGCCTCGGCGACACAGGCCTCGGGGCGCCCGGGGGTGTGGGTGCGGTCGAGCACCTTCAGTACGTGCTGCCGGGCGCTCTGCATGCCGAAGGAGATCCGGTTGAAGCCCCCGGCCCGCAGGGTCGCGAGGTACTCCGGGTCCACGGACTCCGGGTTCGCCTCCGTGGTGATCTCGGCGTCGTCCGCGAGCCCGAACTCCTCACGGACCGCGCCCAGCATCCGTACGAGGTCGCCGGCGGCCAGCAGCGTCGGCGTACCGCCCCCGACGAAGACCGTACGGACGGGGCGCGGATCGTCTCCGAGCACCTTGCGGGCGAGCCGGACCTCGTCGATCAGGGTGTCCGCGTAGTTGTCGCGGGAGGCGAGCACGCCTCCGGTGCCCCGCAGCTCGGTCGCCGTGTAGGTGTTGAAGTCGCAGTACCCGCAGCGGGTCGCGCAGTACGGCACGTGCAGGTAGAACCCGAGGGGGCGATCGGCGGCCCCGGCCAGGGCGTGCGCGGGCAGCGCCCCGTCGTCGGGGACGGGCTCACCGTCGGGGAGTGCGGAAGGCATGCCTTCCATTGTCCCGTACTCGGCGGCATGCCCCTTTCCGCGCCCTCCCGCACGGCGGCGCGCCCTCCCGCCGGTTCATGCGGGCCCTCCCGCACGTCCATGCGGGCCCGGGCTGCCGTCCGCGCTGGCCCGCACGGCAGCCCGGGCCCGCACGGCGGCGCTGGCCCGCACGGCGGGGACCGCTCGGGAGCCCGAGGTCTGCTCGGGAGCCCGAGGTCCGCCCCGGCACCCGGGCTCGGCTCGGGCGGCGGGCTCGGCTCGGATGGCGGGCCCGGTTCGGGCGGCGGGCCCGGCTCGGGCGGCGGCCCCAGTTCGGCCGGCGGGCCCGGCAGGGCGAGGGCTCCGGCCACCGCGGTCGTCCCCGCTGTCCGTCCCGACGGCGGGGCGGCCGATTCCGGGCCCTCCCTACTCCGCCTGAAGCACCAGCAGGGCCAGGTCGTCCTCCGGCGGCTTGCCGCCGAACTCGTGCACCAGCCGTCTGATCCGCTCCGCGACCAGCTCGGCACCGAGCCCCGTACAGCCCGCGAGGGCCTGCGCGAGCCCCTCGTCGTCGTCGAACTGACGCGGCCCGCTGCGGCGCTCCGTCACCCCGTCGGTCACGCACAGCACGGTGTCGCCCGGGTACAGGTCCAGCGTCTCGGAGACGTAGGTCGCGTCCTCGAAGACGCCGAGCAGCGTCTGCGGCTCGGCCACCTCCCGTACGTCGCCGTCGGGGCCCAGGATCAGCGGCAGCGGGTGTCCGGCCGACGCGAGGGTGCAGCGCACTCCTCCGTCGAAGGGCACCAGTTCGCCGTAGAGCATGGACAGGAAGCGGGTCTGCGGGCCCTCGTCGGGGCCCAGGTCGGGGCCGCCCGCGGCCACCAGCGCGCGGGCCGCCGCGTCGGCCGCCTCCGTCGCGTCGTCGAGCAGGAGCTGGTTGAGGCGGTCGAGGACGTCGGCGACCTGGTAGCCCTCCCGGGCCAGCAGCCGCACCCACGGCCGGGCGAGGCCGATCACGACGGCGGCCTCGGGCCCCTTGCCCTGCACGTCACCGAGGACGAAGCACCAGCGCCCGTCGCCGGCCGGGAACAGGTCGTAGAAGTCACCGCTGGGCCCGCCCTTGTCGAGCGGCTCGTACACGAGGGCGCTGCGCACCCCGGGGATCTCGGCGACCGCGCCGGGCAGCAGGCCACGCTGGAGGACCCGGCTGATGGTGGCCTGCCGCGCGTACTGGCGGGCCGCTCCGATGGCGAGGGCGATCCGGCGGCTGAGGTCCTCGACGAGTCCGGTGATCTCGTCCGGGAAGCAGGTCAGCCCGGCCCGCCCGATGACGAGGGTCCCGAGCGGCCGGCCGCCGGCGATCAGCCGGTAGGCCAGCGCCGCCCCGCTCACCCCGCCCGTCTCACTCACCCCGCGGGTCCCCTCGCCCTCGTCCGTGTCGGCCGCCAGGTCGCCCTCCGCCGTCGTCTCCCCCGGCCAGGGCACGGGCACGGCCCGGGAACGCACCGAGTCGGGCAGCCGGGGCGGGTCCTTCTCCAGCGCCCGGCGCAGTTCCTCGGTGCGGTTCTCACTGCCGTGCCAGACCCGGGCGAGCCGCGGCCCCAGCGCCAGGCCGAGGCCGCCCGCCCGGTCGGTGGCCTCGTCCTCCAGCCAGACCGCGCACCAGTCGGCAAGCCGGGGCACCAGGAGCTGTCCGGCGAGCGCGGCGACCAGGTCCTCGTCGAGCTGGCCGGCGAGCAGGTCGGAGGCCTCGGCGAGGAAGGACAGGGCTCCGCGGTTGAGCCAGTCGTGGTCATGGGACGGTTGGCGTCCCGGTTCCGCGGTGGTCGTCCCGGCTCCGAGCGCCGCCCCGGTCCCGTACGCCCCGATCCCGCGCTCTCCGGCGTACGCTCCGGTCTCCGCGCCACCGGCCAGGCCCGTGACGCCGTTCCCCGTGACGCCGTTCCCCGTGACGTCGCCCGGCCTCTCGTCGGCGATCGCACCTTCCTCGCCTCGGCGGCCCCGGCCGATGCCCGGGTCCCGGTCGCCCGGGCCGCGGCCGACGCCCGCCTGCCCGGCGACGCCCGCCGCCTCCCCCACCGGCCCGAATCCCACGCCGAACCCCGCGCCGAACTCCGCCGCCCCGTCCACGGGCAACCGCGCCCACACGGTCTTGACGCCGGTGCGGTAGGTGATGCCCCAGGCCTCCGAGAGCGCGGAGACGAGCCGCAGCCCGCGCCCGTACTCGGGTGTGCCGTAAGGGCGTTCGGCCGCGTCCTCGCGCACCGCTCGCGAGGGGTGCTGGTCGGAGACCTCGACGATCACCGCGTCCGGCACGCCCGCCGCCCCGCCGTCGCCGGTCTCCAGGCGGCACACCAGCTCCACGTCGGTGCCCGCGTGCACGACGGCGTTGGTGACGAGTTCGCTGACGATCACGACGGCGTCGTCGCGGAGGCGCTCGCCGACCGTCTCGGTGCCGGGCAGCGCGCGTGCGGCCAGCTCTGCGAGCGCCTCGCGCACCAGCCGGCGGGCGGCGCCGGGCGCGAGCGGGGTGCCCGGCAGCGCCGCGCGGACCACCGTCTCCAGACCGGCACGGTGGTGCGCGGGCGCGTCAGGGGCAGGCGCCATGGAGTCCGGCTGGGACTCCCGTTGCGTCGGAATGGCGCCCACTGTGCAGCTCCCTGAGCAGTTCGGACGAATACGCCTCAGGCGACTCCGACAGAGTGACAGACTGACCACGCCCATAAGCACCGAGTTACCGAAGTGGGCTGCCATGAGTGAGAACAGTGCTACGCGCGCGCTCGAAGACGGACAGAATCGGGCATTCGAAGACGGCCGGACCCTGGCGTCCGGTCGGCGTCCGCCGCTCACCGCGACGGCCTCCGCACGCGACGGCGACGTCACCGCGGTGCCGGGAACGGGGTACGGCCCGGTCGCGGACCCGGCCACCGCGTTCCACCGGATGACCGCCGACGGCCCCGCCCGACGGGCCGACCCGCACGACGAGTACCGTCAACTCCACTTCGAAACAAGCGGGTTGGGCCGCACCGGACGCACGATGGCCGATCAACCGCCGCCCCTCAACCGCGAGATGACCAGGGTCACCCGCGAGGCCGGCGCCGAGGGCCGTCCCGGCGGCCGGGTCAAAGGGCAGGGAGCGTCGAGCAGTTGCTGATCCTGGACGACGGCGACCGCACCGTCTTCGCGCGCTCACCGCGAGGCCGATGGCGGGAGACCGCGGGAAGTCCCTCGCCCGCGGCGCCGACGACCACGTACCCGGGCCGGTGGACGTCGCCCGGCCGCCGGCCGTCGTCCGCGCACCTCCTCCGCCCGGAGGGCGCGGGCCCCGACGCGCGGGACGACAGCGTTCCCGAATCCGCTGCTCCGGGACCGAGCACGACCGGGGAGGCCGCGGTCCCGCCGACGAGCGAGTGAGGCACAGTCACCATGAGCGCTGAGGAAACGACCGACGAGCGCGCCGGCATCCTCCTGGTCGACGACATGGAGGACAACCTGATCGCGCTGGAGGCCGTCCTGGGGTCCCTCAACGAGCCGTTGGTGCGGGCGCGTTCGGGCGAGGAGGCGATGAGGGCGCTGCTGCTGCGGCGCTTCGCCGTCGTCCTCCTGGACGTCCGGATGCCCGGCATGGACGGCTTCGAGACCGCCGCGAACATCAAGCGGCTCGACCAGACCAAGGACGTCCCCATCATCTTCCTGACCGGCACCGACACCGACGCGGGGTACGCCTTCCGCGGGTACGCCACGGGTGCCGCGGACTATCTGACGAAGCCGTTCGACCCCTGGGTGCTGCGCGCCAAGGTCAGTGTGTTCCTGGACCTGCACCGCAGGAACCGGCAGCTGGAGCGCGTGCTGGCCCGTGAACACACCCAAGCCGCCCGGATCGACGCCCGACTGGCCTCCCTGGAAGCGCAGTTGGCGACCGAGGACCCTCCGAACGTGCCGGACCTGCGCCGCCAGGTGGAGGAACTGCGGCACCTGGTGGCGAGGGCGGCCGGCACCCGCGCTCCGTGAGGAACGCCGGGAGCCGCGCGGCCGGCCCCGGCGAACCGGCGGCCGGCGAGCGGTCCGGCCGCCCCGGGCTCACGGGCCCCGGGCTCTCGGGCCCCGGGCTCTCGGGCCCCGGGCTCACGGGCCCCGGGCTCACGCATCGGGCTCACGCTCCGGCTCACGCCTCGCGGGTACCGGCGTACATCTCCTCGATCAGGCCCTTGTACTCCCGCTCCACGACCGGCCGCTTCAGCTTCAGGCTGGGCGTGATCTCCCCGTGCTCGACGTCGAGGTCACGCGGCAGCAGGCGGAACTTCTTGATCGTCTGCCAGCGCTGGAGCCCGTTGTTGAGCTCCTTCACATAGCCCTCGATCAGCTCGACGGTGACGGGGGCGGCCACGACCTCGGCGTACGACCTGCCCTCCAGCCCGTTCTCCTTCGCCCACTCCAGGATCGACGGCTCGTCGAGGGCGATGAGGGCGGTGCAGAAGTTCCGGTCGGCGCCGTGCACGAGGATGTTGGAGACGTACGGGCAGACCGCCTTGAACTGGCCCTCGACCTCGGCGGGCGCGATGTACTTGCCGCCGGACGTCTTGATGAGGTCCTTCTTGCGGTCGGTGATGCGGAGGTACCCGTCGGGGGACAGCTCGCCGATGTCACCCGTGTGGAACCAGCCGTCCGCCTCCAGGACCTCGGCGGTCTTCTCCGGAAGCCCGTGGTAGCCCTCCATGATGCCGGGGCCGCGCAGCAGGATCTCGCCGTCGTCCGCGATGCGCACCTCGGTGCCGGGCAGCGGCTTGCCGACCGTGCCGGTGCGGTAGGCCTCGCCGGGGTTCACGAAGGAGGCCGCGGAGGACTCCGTGAGGCCGTACCCCTCCAGGATGTGGATGCCGGCGCCCGCGAAGAAGTAGCCGATCTCGGGCGCCAGGGCAGCGCTGCCGGAGACGCAGGCGCGCAGCCGGCCGCCGAAGGCCTCGCGGATCTTGGCGAACACGAGCGCGTCCGCGACCTTGTGCTTGGCCGCGAGCGCGAAGGGGACGGAGGCGGTGCCGGTGCGGCGGAAGTTGTCCTGGCCGGCCTTCGCGTACTCGCGGGAGACCTCGGCGGCCCACTGGAAGATCTTGTACTTGGCGCCGCCGCCGGCCCGTGCCTTCGCCGCGACCCCGTTGTAGACCTTCTCGAAGATGCGCGGGACGGCCGCCATGTAGGTCGGCTGCACCACCGGCAGATTCTCGATGATCTTGTCCACCCGGCCGTCGACGGCGGTGACGTGCCCGACCTCGATCTGCCCGGAGATGAGTACCTTGCCGAAGACATGGGCGAGCGGCAGCCAGAGGTACTGCACGTCGTCGGGACCGAGCAGTCCGGTCGAGGCGATCGCCTTCGCCATGTACGACCAGTTGTCGTGCGGGAGGCGGACGCCCTTGGGGCGGCCCGTGGTGCCGGAGGTGTAGATGAGGGTGGCGAGCTGGTCGGCGGTGATCGAGCGGACCCGCTCCTCGATCAGGTCGGGGTTCTTCTCCAGGTAGGCCGCGCCGCGCGTCTCCAGCTCGGCGAGGCTCAGCACCCCGTCGCCGGTCTCGACGCCGGTCGGGTCGACGACGACCACATGCGTCAGCTCGGGCAGTTCGGCACGCTTCTCCCGCACCTTGGCGAGCTGGGCCGCGTCCTCGGCGACCAGGACCCGGCTGCCCGAGTCGGAGAGGATGAACGCCGACTCCTCGGTGTTCGTCTGCGGGTAGATCGTCGTCGTGGCCGCGCCCGCGCACATGATGCCGAGGTCGGCGAGGATCCACTCGACCCGCGTGGAGGAGGCGAGGGCGACGCGCTCCTCCGGCTGCACACCCAGTTCGATCAGTCCGGCCGAGATGGCGAAGACCCGCTCGGCGGCCTGCGCCCAGCTCAGCGACTTCCATTCGTCCGCGCTCCGGCCCGCGGGGGCACCTGCCCGCTCGGGCGAGGCCGGGGCCCCGGGGGCGGCCGGCACGGGGTAGCGGTAGGCCTCGGCGTCCGGCGT
The DNA here is from genome assembly GCF_042734135.1 of Streptomyces sp. NPDC059668. Taxonomy (NCBI): domain Bacteria; kingdom Bacillati; phylum Actinomycetota; class Actinomycetes; order Kitasatosporales; family Streptomycetaceae; genus Streptomyces; species Streptomyces sp. NPDC059668. The sequence goes on from NZ_JBHWEL010000055.1 coordinate 20,030, forward strand.
GGCCGCCACGCGCTCCAGGAAGAGGGCCGCCACGGACGGCGGACGGTTCTCGATCAAGGTCTGTGTGTCGCTCACGACATCCTCCGGGGCCCGCGACAGTGCGGCTGGCTGGCTCATTGCGGCTGTTGTTTAACTCGCGAGTAACTAACGAGCAGTGATCAGAGTAGAGCGCGTCCGGCCGGTGCGTAAGGGGCGGCGTCCTGTCACTTCCTACAGAGAGCGACGGTATGCACGGGCGAGGGCCCGCCACGCGTAAGCGCAACGGGCCCTCGAAATCGGCGAATCGGCCTACCCTGGGCGGCTACTTCTTGCCCTTGGCCCCGCCGCCGCTGTCGTCGCTGGACAGCACGGCGATGAAGGCCTCTTGCGGAACTTCCACAGAGCCCACCATCTTCATCCGCTTCTTGCCCTCCTTCTGCTTCTCCAGCAGCTTCCGCTTACGGGAGATGTCACCGCCGTAGCACTTGGCGAGGACGTCCTTGCGGATGGCGCGGATGGTCTCGCGGGCGATCACACGGGAGCCGATGGCCGCCTGGATCGGCACCTCGAACGCCTGCCGCGGGATCAGCTCGCGCAGCTTGGCGACGAGACGGACACCGTACGCGTACGCCTGGTCCTTGTGCGTGACCGCCGAGAAGGCGTCGACCTTGTCCCCGTGCAGCAGGATGTCGACCTTGACCAGGCTGGAGGTCTGCTCGCCGGTGGGCTCGTAGTCCAGCGAGGCGTAACCGCGGGTCTTGGACTTCAGCTGGTCGAAGAAGTCGAAGACGATCTCCGCGAGCGGCAGCGTGTAGCGGATCTCGACCCGGTCCTCGGAGAGGTAGTCCATGCCGAGCAGGGTGCCGCGCCGGGTCTGGCACAGCTCCATGATCGAACCGATGAACTCGGAGGGCGCGAGGATGGTCGCCCGCACGACAGGCTCGTACACCTTGTCGATCTTGCCCTCGGGGAACTCGCTCGGGTTGGTGACGATGTGCTCGCTGCGGTCCTCCATCTCGACGCGGTAGACCACGTTCGGCGCGGTCGCGATCAGGTCGAGCCCGAACTCGCGCTCGAGCCGCTCACGGATCACGTCGAGGTGCAGCAGCCCGAGGAAACCGACGCGGAAGCCGAAGCCCAGCGCCGCCGAGGTCTCCGGCTCGTACACCAGCGCGGCGTCGTTGAGCTGGAGCTTGTCCAGGGCGTCGCGGAGCTCGGGGTAGTCGGACCCGTCCAGGGGATACAGGCCCGAGAAGACCATGGGCTTGGGGTCCTTGTACCCGCCGAGCGCCTCGGTCGCGCCCTTGTGCAGGGTGGTGATCGTGTCACCGACCTTGGACTGGCGGACGTCCTTCACGCCGGTGATGAGGTAACCCACCTCGCCGACACCGAGCCCGTCGGCCGCCTTCATCTCGGGGGCCGAGACACCGATCTCCAGCAGCTCGTGGGTCGCGCCCGTGGACATCATCCGGATGCGCTCACGCTTGTTGAGCTGCCCGTCGATGACACGCACGTACGTCACGACACCGCGGTAGGAGTCGTAGACCGAGTCGAAGATCATCGCGCGGGCGGGGGCGTCCTGGATGCCGACCGGGGCGGGGATCTCGGCGACGACCTTGTCCAGCAGCGCCTCGACGCCCAGGCCCGTCTTGGCCGAGACCTTGAGAACGTCCTCGGGGTCGCACCCGATGAGGTTGGCGAGCTCCTCGGAGAACTTCTCCGGCTGGGCGGCCGGCAGGTCGATCTTGTTCAGTACGGGGATGATCTTGAGGTCGTTCTCCATCGCCAGGTAGAGGTTGGCGAGAGTCTGCGCCTCGATGCCCTGGGCCGCGTCGACAAGCAGGACCGTGCCCTCGCAGGCCGCGAGGGAGCGGGACACCTCGTACGTGAAGTCGACGTGCCCGGGGGTGTCGATCATGTTGAGGATGTGGGTGCTGCCCGGGTCCTCGGAGGGCGCCCAGGGCAGCCGGACCGCCTGGGACTTGATCGTGATCCCACGCTCGCGCTCGATGTCCATGCGGTCGAGGTACTGAGCGCGCATCTGCCGCTGATCAACCACCCCGGTCAGCTGGAGCATGCGGTCGGCGAGCGTGGACTTGCCGTGGTCGATGTGCGCGATGATGCAGAAATTGCGAATCAGAGCCGGGTCGGTACGGCTCGGCTCGGGCACATTGTTAGGGGTCGCGGGCACGCAGGGTCCTGTCTCTTGAGGCGCCTGTCGCCTCGGGTCGGATCGATACGTAGGCTCCATGGTCCCACGGGTGGGGAGCTGCGACCGGTTTGGGCCGGTCGTGCGGCGGCTGGTAGCCTGGGTGGCTGTGTCTCATGCCCTCTCTGCACGAGGCACACCCCAAGGAAATCAAACGGCGGGCGAGACGTGCTGTCTCGCGCGCCTGAACCTGTAAAGGCTCATTCGTGGCGAACATCAAGTCCCAGATCAAGCGGATCAAGACCAACGAGAAGGCCCGGCTGCGCAACAAGGCCGTCAAGTCCTCTCTGAAGACCGCGATCCGCAAGGCCCGCGAGGCTGCTGCCGCGGGTGACGTCGAGAAGGCCACCGAGTACACGCGCGCCGCGTCGCGCCAGCTCGACAAGGCCGTCTCGAAGGGCGTCATCCACAAGAACCAGGCCGCCAACAAGAAGTCGGCGCTTGCTTCGAAGGTCGTTGCCCTCAAGGGCTGAGTCCTACCCGACTTGACCGCCGGAAGGGACCCAGCGGGCCCTCTCATCCGCTCCTGACCGGCACCCCCGGATCCGTGCGCGACCTGCGTTCGCCACGCGGGCACGGATCCACAGGCTTGAACCGAAGGCCCCGCCCGTCCTCCTTCCCCAGGAGTACGGACGGGGCCTTCGCGTTCCGGCGACCCGAGCACCAGGTGGGTGCTGACGACGCTCGTGATCAGTACACCTGGCGCCGCCTAGCCCCTGCGGGAGCGAGCCGCCCGGGCGACGGCCACGACCGCCTTCTCCAGCGCGTACGCGGGATCGTCCCCGCCGCCCTTGACCCCGGCGTCCGCGTCGGCGACGGCCCGCAGCGCGACCGACACCCCGTCCGGCGTCCATCCCCGCATCTGCTGCCGCACCCGGTCGATCTTCCACGGCGGCATCCCCAGCTCGCGGGCGAGATCGGCCGGCCTGCCCCCGCGGGCGGAGGACAGCTTCCCGATCGCCCGCACGCCCTGCGCCAGCGCACTGGTGATCATGACGGCGGCGACCCCGGTCGACAGGGACCAGCGCAGCGCCTCCAGCGCCTCCGCCGTGCGCCCTTCCACGGCCCGATCGGCCACGGTGAAGCTCGACGCCTCGGCCCGCCCGGTGTAGTACCGGCCGACGACCGCCTCGTCGATCGTCCCCTCGACATCGGCCGTCAGCTGGGACGCCGCGGACGCCAGCTCCCTCAGATCACTCCCGATGGAGTCGACGAGCGCCTGACAGGCCTCCGGGGTCGCGGATCTCCCCAGCGCCCTGAACTCGCCGCGCACGAACGCCAGCCGGTCCGCCGGCTTCGTCATCCTGGGGCACGCCACCTCCCGGGCCCCCACCTTGCGCGCGGCGTCGAGCAGTCCCTTGCCCTTGGCCGCGCCGGCGTGCAGCAGCACGAGGGTGATCTCCTCGGCCGGCGCGCCCAGATACGCCTTCACGTCCTTGATGGTGTCGGCCGACAGGTCCTGCGCGTTGCGTACGACCACGACCTTGCGCTCGGCGAAGAGCGACGGGCTCGTCAGCTCGGCGAGCGTGCCGGGCTGCAACTGGTCCGGGGTGAGATCCCGGACGTCCGTGTCGGCGTCGGCGGCCCTGGCGGCGGCCACCACCTCCTGCACGGCACGGTCGAGCAGGAGATCCTCCTGGCCCACGGCGAGCGTGACGGGGGCGAGAGGGTCGTCTTGTGCGGTCTTCTTGGCCATCCCCGAAAGCATCCCACGCGCCACCGACAACGGACGCCGCGCAGCCCGGCCGGGCCGCACCCGGGCCAGCCCGGGTGCCCGGAGGACCCGCGGGAGGCCGCACGAGGCGCCCCGGGTCCGGGGTCACCCCACCACCGAAGTCCCCTTCACCCCCGTGCCCCCGTGCACCCCCGTGCCCCATACGTCCACGCGTCCCACGCCCCACGTGCGGCACCCGACACCCGACACCCGGCACTCGATACCCGGTGGGGCCTGGGGCCTCATGCGGGCGGAGCCCTACGGCTCCTCGCGCCAGCCGTCCCACTCCGCCGCGAACTCGTCCAGCTCCTTCGGATCGAGCCGCTCCTCGGAATCCGTCAGGACCACCAGCCACTGGGCGTCCTCGGCGTCGTCCTCACCGGCCAGGGCGTCCCTGACGAGCTGCGGCTCCTCCGCGAGCCCGAACCGGTCACCGACGGCCTCCGCCGCCTCTTCGGCCGCGTCGCGGTCGGGCAGCACCAACACATGTCTCACGTCACTCACGAGGACATTTTCCGCTACGCCCGGCCGGCCCGACGCCCGGGTCCGGCATGACGCGGGCCCCGGTGACCGCGCCCGTCACCGGGGCCGGTCACCGGGGCCGTTCACCACCACCCGTCAGCGCACGCGTCAGCGCACCGCTCAGACCTTCTGGACGATCTGCACGTCCAGCTCGATCCTGATGCTCGGCCCGACCACCGCGATGCCCCGCGCGAGCATCGTCTGCCAGCTGACGGTGAAGTCGTCGCGGTGCAACTCGGTCGTGGCCCGGCAGGCGGCCCGCACCTCGTCCTCCATCCCGTTGCCGAGCCCGAGGTATTCCGTGTCCAATGTGACCGTGCGCGTGACGCCGTGCAGCGACAGCGCCCCGGTGACCGCCCAGCGGCTGCCGCCCTTGTGCACGAAGCGTTCGCTGTAGAACTCCAGCGCCGGGAAACGGGCCACGTCCAGGAAGTCCTCCGACCGCAGATGGTCGTCCCGCATCCTGACGTTGGTGTCGATGGACGCCGCGTCGATCACCACGTGCATCGCCGACCGCTCCATGTCCTCGGCGATCCTGATCGCCCCGGCGAACGTGTTGAACCGCCCGTGGATCCTGGCCAGTCCGATGTGCCGTGCGGTGAAGCCGATCGACGAGTGCATCGGCTCGATGTCCCAGTCACCCGCCCGCGGCAGTGCGGGCGGCTGGGCGACCTGCAGCGTCACGTCGCCGAGCGAGGCCAGCGTGTTCTCCGCGACGACGGCGTTCGCGCGGTAGGGCGTGTACCCCTCCGCCGACACGGCGAGCCGGTACTCACCGGCCGGCACCGTCGCCACGAACGACCCGTACGGGTCCGCGCCTCCGCCCATCACCCTGCGCCCCATGGCGTCACTGACCGCGAACTCCGCATGCGGCACGGGTTCGTTGACCGGATCGAGCACCCGGCAGCTCAGCACACCGGCGCTGGGCGGCATCCGCACCGCGGCGAGGGGACCCGTCCGTTGCGCCCGGTCCGTTCGGTTTCGCCACCAGCGGCCGATCATCTACGACACTCCCGCACCACTTGAAAACACCTGTTGACAATGATGCATTCGATCACCAGTGCGGCTTTCGGGGCAACACGGGGGTACATCGCGGGAATCCGGCACATGTGCCGGAACTGCGACCAGGCAACGCCTTTTGACCTACGAGTACCCCCTTTCGCCCACCCCGGCGGTCACCCCCTCCGCCGGCGCTCCGGTCAGGACTTCCGCACCTCGGGCACCCGGGCCAGCTCGATCCCGAAGCGCTCCCGGTAGACCGCCAGCACCTCCTCGTCCGTGGCCGTCTCCGTCACCTCCTTCGTCCCGTCCGGCGCCGTCACCGTGACGCTCCGGCCGCTGAGCGTGATCCGCCCCCCGTCCTCCGTGACCCGCGAACACACCGTCGATCGGACGAAATGGGACATCGGCGAGGTGCTGTTCCACCAGGCGCCGGCCACGAAGTCCCCGAGCACCCGCGGCCGCACCTCCAGGCGGTACTGCGGTCCGGCGTTCCGGATGACGTCCAGGTCCTCGGCCTCCCGCCGTCCTCCGACCCCCCGCACCCCCGCCGCGTCCGGTCCCGCCTCGACGACCCTGAACGTGCCGCCCGGGTCCGTCTGTTCGCTCCGCTCCCCGAAGGCCAGCGGATAGTGGCTGTGCGTCCCGAAGCCGACGTCCGCCAGCCAGTCGCCCCCGTCCACCGTCCGGACCCGCAACGCGAGATGGTCGTACGGGATCCCGAGCCGCCCCTCCTCCCCGTACACCCGGCCCGAGAGAAGCGTCACATCGAAGCCCAACGCCCCCAGCAACGCCCCGAACAGGCCGTTCAGTTCGTAGCAGAAGCCGCCCCTGCGCGCGCCCACCACCTTGTCCAGCAGGCGTTTCTCCTCCAGCACGATCTCCTCTCCCAGATGGATCGACAGGTTCTCGAACGGGACCGTCTTGAGATGGCGGAGGTGCAGCTCACGCAGCACCCCGGAGGTGGGCCACGCCGGGTGCTGGGCCCCGATCCGGCGGAGGTAGGCATCTGCCTGTGCGGAATTCATGACCTCAGTCTCTCGCCACGCCGAGCCCCGCGCCCGCACCGACGACTGCCAGCGACCCGTCCACGTCCGTCCGCAGCACCACGGCACCCCCCGCGCGCAGCGCCGCGACCGTGCCGGGAGCCGGGTGCCCGTACGGGTTGTCCCGCCCGCAGGAGATCAGAGCGATCCGCGGAGCCGCCTTCCGTAGGAGTTCCGGATCCTGGTAGGCCGAACCGTGATGGGCGACCTTGAGCACGTCCACGGCCGCCAGCTCGCCGGCCAGGGGGGATCTCAACAACGCCCGCTGGGCCGGTGGTTCCAGGTCTCCGAGCAACAGCATCCGCAGTCCGGCCGACCGCACGAGCAGGGCGACACTCGCGTCGTTCGGACCGTCCGGCACCGGTCCCGGCGGGCTCGGCCCCGGCCACAGCACCTGCCATTCGAGGCTTCCCGTCCGGCGGCGCTCCCCGGCCACGGCCCGCGTCACCTCGATGTGGCGTGCGGCCGCCTGCCGCCGGACGAACTCGGCCTGCTCCGGCGGCTCCTCGAATCCGGTGGTCTCGATCGCCCCCACCGAACGTCCGCGCAACACCCCGGGCAGCCCCGCCACATGATCGGCGTGGAAGTGCGTGAGCACGACGAGCGGGATCCGGGTGACCCCGAGCGCGCCGAGGCAGCGGTCGACCAGTCCCGGGTCCGGCCCGGCGTCCACCACCACCGCGGTACCGTCGCCCGCCGCCAGCACCGTCGCGTCGCCCTGCCCCACGTCGCACATGGCGAACCGCCAGCCGGGCGGCGGCCATCCCGTGATCACCCGGGTGAGCGGGGCCGGTCGCACCACGGCCAGCAGGAACACCAGGAGGCACACACCGCTCGCCCACCGGTGCTTCAGGAGCGGCCGGCCGACGAGCACGACGACCCCCGTGACCAGGGCGAGCAGCAGCGCCCCCGGCCAGCTTCCCGGCCAGTCCACGGCCCCACCGGGCAGGGCGGCCCCGGCCCGGGCGATGTCCGCGATCCACCGGGCGGGCCAACTCGCGCACCAGGCCAGCGCCTTGGCGACAGCCGGGGTGAGCGGGGCGGTCGCCAGCGTGGCGAATCCCAGCACGGTGGCGGGCGCGACGGCGAACTCCGCGAGCAGATTGCACGGCACCGCCACCAGACTCACCCGCGCCGAGAGGACCGCCACGACCGGTGCGCACAGCGCCTGCGCGGCTCCCGCCGCCGCGAGCGCCTCGGCCAGCCGCGGCGGCACCCGGCGCCTGCGGAGCGCCGCGCTCCAGCGCGGGGCGAGCGTGAGCAGGGCGCCGGTCGCGAGGACCGAGAGCAGAAAGCCGTAGCTCCGGGCCAGCCAGGGGTCGTACAGGACCAGCAGCAGTACGGCCGTGGCCAGCGCGGGGATCAGCGACCTACGGCGTCCGGTCGCCACCGCGAGCAGTGTGATCGAGCCGCAGGCCGCGGCGCGCAGGACGCTCGGATCGGGCCGGCAGACGATCACGAAGCCGAGTGTGACCGCGCCGCCCAGCAACGCGGTCGTCCGCAGCGGAAGGCCGAGCCGGGGTGCGAGGCCGCGTCGCTCGGCGCGCTGGGCCAGGCCGGGCGGTCCGATGAACAGGGCCAGCAGGATCACGAGGTTGCCGCCGCTGACCGCGAGCAGATGCGTGAGATCCGTCGCCTTGAACGCTTCGTCCAGCTCCGGTGTGACCCGTGCGGTGTCCCCCACCACCAGCCCTGGCAGCAGGGCCCGCGCGTCCGCTTCCAGTCCGCCGGTCGCCTGCCGCAATCCCTCGCGCAGCCGGCCGGCGAACCGCTGGGGCGCGGACGGCTCCCCCACCACCTCCGGCGGCCCGCTCCCCCGCACACGCAGCACTGCCGCGACCCGGTCCCCGTCCGACAGCGCGGGCGCCAGCCGCCCCGCCACCCGCAACCGGGTGGACGGCAGGAGCGACAGCCACGGCGACCGCCGGTCGGCCGCCCGGGCCGAGCCTCTCGGTGCCCTCGCGTCGACGATCACCAGCACGGGCGTACGCGTCTCCACGGCTCGCCCGCTTCCGTCCGCCCGCGTCACCCGGCGGACCTCGGCGTCGAGCAGCACGGCGGTCGGAGCCGCGTGGTCCCCCTTGATCCGGGGCCGGGTGAGCCGTGCGTCGGAGGTGACCTCCGCCTCGACTGTCACGTGGGCGAACTGTCGCGCCAGGGACGGGACCGGCCCGCGGCGCACGTCCGCCCCGTGCAGTCCCGCGGAGGCGGCGGCCGCCGCGGCGCAGAGCAGCACGGCGGCGGCGGACCCCCTCGGCCACCCCCACGGCGTCGCCCTCGGCCGCGGTTCGCCCCGCCGGTCCGTGCCGTGGGTGCGCCCGCGTCCCGCCGCCAGCAGGGCGCAGGCCACGGCCACGCAGCCCACCACCACGGCGGTGGTCCGGCCGACCGGCGCGTCCAGCGTCAGCGCCGCCGTCGCCCAGGCCGCCAGAGCGGGCGGCACGAGTCGCAGGTCCGCCGGCCCTTCCTCCTGGGGATGCGCCCTGCCCAGCCGCTTGCCCGAGGCCGCGTGCACGGCTCGGCGATTCCTGGCCTCGCGGGGGTCCCCGGTTCCGGGCGTATCCCTCGCCCGGCGGGTGTATCCAGCCCGGGGGTTGTCCCTGACCCCGCGGGTGGTCGCGGTCTCCTGAGAGTTCCGGTCGTCATGGTGGTGGTCGCGGGTACGAGGGTGGTCCTGCTCGTCATATGGGTCCCGGGCACGGTGGGTGTGCTGGGTGTCGGAGGTGTTCCGGGGTTCGGGAACGAGCGGGAGATCAGGAACGGTCGGAGGATCGGAAACGGACCGGGGATCAGGAACGGTCGGAGGATCGGGGACGGTCCCGGGATCGAGGACGGTCCGGGGATCGGGGACAGTCCGGGGATCGGGGACAGTCCGAGGGTCGGGGACGGTCCGAGGGTCGGGGACGGTCCGGGTGGGCGCCGTCCCCGTCGACGGAGTCGTGGGCCCGCTCATGGCCGCACGAGATTTCGCAGATCTGCGAACCGGCGGTCCCCGATTCCGGTGACCTCGTGGAGCTCGTCGACCGAGCGGAAACCCCCGTGCTCGGTGCGGTACTCGACGATGTGCCGGGCGAGCACCGGACCGACACCGGGGAGGGTGTCGAGCTGGTCCACGGTGGCCGTGTTCAGGGAGACCGGAGCCGGCGGACCCGCCCCGGAACCCGCACCGCCCGCACCGCCCGCGAGGGAGCCGCCACCCGTGACCGGCCCCGCCACAGGGGCGGGAGCCCCGACGACGACCTGTTCGCCGTCCACGAGGAGGCGCGCGCGGTTGAGCCCCTCCGTGTTCACACCCGGCCGCACCCCGCCCGCGGCCCGCAGCGCGTCCTCGACCCGCGACCCGGCCGGCAGGCGCCGCAGCCCGGGACTGCGCACCTTGCCGCCGACGTCCACCACGATCACCGTTCCGGCCGGGCCCGCGGTGTCCGTGGCCCCGGCCGGGCCGCCCGGCGTCGCGGGCGACGGCTCCGCGGCCCCGCTCCCGCCCTCCGCCTCCTCCCGTCCGCCGAAGGGTGCGATCGCCCGTACCGCCTCGGGGGCCCGCACCGGCTGTGTCCTGCCCGCCCAGAAGTGCTGCACGGCGACGACCGCGGCGACGACGAGCAGCACAGCGAGGGCCGCCACGCTCCGGCGCTCCAGTCCGCACCTCGACTGGAGCCACAGCGGCATCCGCTCCCGTACGACGAGCCCGGCCCGGTGCCGCCACTCGGCCGCCGTGCCGGGTGAGGGAACGCCGGTGCCCGCGGGGCCGCCCGGGTCCGGCGCCGGGGTCTCCTGGCCTGACGGCTCGTCGGGCGAAGGGGCGCCGCCGCCCCACGAGTGCGGGTCCCCTCCTCGGTCCCGGGCGACCCCGAGTCCTGCCGAGGCTCTCGCCACGGGAGCGTCCACGCCCCGGTCGCCCCCCGGTGGTCCGTGCCCCGACTCCCCTTCCTCCCGGCCCGGTTCGGGAAAGAGCGCTCGTGCGCGCAGGCGGAGCGCCTCGGCCGGGGCGTCAGGGCGCCGGGCGCCGGCGCCGGAGCGGTTTCGCAGGTGCGGACCGCGATAACGGTGACCGCGATGGTGGGGACGGCGATGGTGGGTGCGGCCGTCCGAGACGGGGCCGCGCCCCGGTCCACTGGTCGGTGTGGCTGTGCGTGAGCGTGATCGAAGTGCCATGCGTCGAGGATCCTGCACTTCGCCGACCGGCGATGATCTTGCTCAATTCCGGTGGATCACCGGCGAATTGTGGAAAACTCCGTCACCCTCGGGAGCTACGTCCGGCACACACGGCGCGTCCGGGACGGTCAGCCCGCCCGGCACGACAGGCACGGTCGCACGGCGGGCGCCGTCAACACGCCCCCGGCACGTGACCGGCACGTGACCGCCGTGATCCGCTCACCGGAATCCTCGGCCCTCACCGGGGCGAGACGACCGCGCCCAACAACCCGGGCCCGGTGTGCGCCCCGATCACCGCCCCGACCTCGCTCACATGCAGATCGGCGAGGCCCGGCACCCGTGCCCGCAACCGGTCCGCGAGGGCGGACGCCCGCTCGGGGGCGGCGAGGTGGTGAACGGCGATGTCGACCTGGGCGCTGCCCGCGCGTTCGGCCACGATCTCCTCCAGCCGGGCGATCGCCTTCGACGCCGTCCGTACCTTCTCCAGGAGTTCGATGCGGCCGCCGTCCAGTTGCAGCAGCGGTTTCACCGCGAGCGCGGAGCCGAGCAGCGCCTGCGCCGCACCGATCCGGCCGCCGCGGCGCAGATAGTCGAGGGTGTCGACGTAGAAGTACGTGGAGGTGCCGGCGGCCCGCTTCTCCGCGGCCGTGACCGCCTCGTCGACGGTGCCCCCCGACTCCGCGGACTGGGCCGCGGCCAGTGCGCAGAACCCCAGGGCCATCGCGACCATCCCGGTGTCCACCACGCGCACGGGCACGGGGGCCTCACGTGCCGCGAGGACGGCGGCGTCGTAGGTGCCGGAGATCTCGGCGGACAGATGGAGGGAGACGATGCCGGTCGCGCCCGATTCGGCGATCGCGCGGTAGGTGGCGGCGAAGACCTCGGGGCTGGGCCGGGACGTGGTGACGGGGCGCCGCTTCTGGAGTGCCTGGGCCAGCGAACGGGCCGAGATCTCGGTGCCTTCTTCGAACGCCTGGTCGCCGAGGACCACGGTCAGGGGCACCGCGGTGATGCCGTGGCGCTCCATCGTCCGGGGCGGCAGGTAGGCCGTTGAATCGGTGACGATCGCGACATGGCGGGACATGAGCTGGAGGTTACCCGCCGGGGCGCCCGGACGGCAGCCCGGCCCTCTCACCTGGGGTCCAGGTCGGGTCAAGTCGTGCTCTCGGGGCGGGGCTTCTTCTGCCAAGGGTAGGCGGGACGCCGCCCGGGCGGGGTGATGGCGGGGCGCGCCGGCTCCTCGGCCGGGTGCGACCGAGCGGGCCCCGGCCAGGTCTGGCTGTCGGAGGCGGTCGCGTCCGAGGCCGGTGCCTCGGGCCAGGAGGAGGTGGGTTTCGGCTCGGTCGTCCAGTGCCGAAGCGCGCCCGCCTCGACGTCGATCTGCGCGCTCAGCGAGTCCAGGTCGTCCTCGGCGAAGCGGCGCGCACGGTCCCGCGCGGCCCAGCGCAGCGAGTCCGCGGAGCCGGTGATCCGCTCGGTGCGCTCGCGCAGTCCGGGCAGCCGCGTGGCCAGGGTGCCCTTGTCCGGCTCCGTCTCCAGGCGCTTGAGTTCGTCGTCCAACTCCCGCCCGTGCGCGCTGAGCCGCTCGAAGAGCCCCAGGGACTCCCGCAGCGATTCGTCCTCGCCCACGCCCGCGTGCAGCGCGTCCTGCGTGGCCCGCATCGAGGTGCGCAGCTTCAGCCGCAGCTGGGCGATCTCGCCGGCCGGGCCGAACTGGGTGAAGGTCCTGGCGCGAAGGGTGCTGTCCTCGACCGTGCGGCGGGCCCCGGAGATCGTGCGGTCCACGCCGCGCTTGGCGGCGCCGATCACCTTCACCGTGGCATAGGCGCCCAGGACAACGAACAGCAGGAAGAGCAGAGCGATCACTGCGATCACGGCTTCCACCACGCTCCTCCTCCCGACGGTCACGGCGGCTGCCGCGACCCTCTTCAACGGTAAACGCAACGGGCAGGTCCGGAGTTCCGGAAGAACCCCGAACCTGCCCGTAGGGGACTACCCCGACGTCCCGGCCCGAAAGGGCCCGGACCGCGGAGAGGCCTCGGCCCCCGGAGCCGGACTCGCACGCGAACCCGCGCGAACCTGTCCGCGAACCCGCGCGAACCTGTCCGCGAACCCGCGCGAACCTGTCCGCGAACCCGCACACCTGCCCACGCGGGCCGGCCACGAACACCCGTGAGCAGCCCGCGCGCGAGCCCTCCGCCCGCTCCAGGACGTGCCGCGGAAGTCCCGCCTGCCTCGCGACGCCTGGCCGCCCTAGGCGGTGACGATGTTCACCAGCTTCGGCGCCCGCACGATCACCTTGCGGATGCCCGCGCCGCCCAGCGCCGCGACGACCTTCTCGTCGGCCAGCGCGATCTTCTCCAGCTCGGCGTCGGAGATCGACGGCGGGACCTCCAGGCGCGCCTTGACCTTGCCCTTGATCTGCACGACGCAGGTCACGGCCTCGTCGACGACGTACGCCGGGTCGGCCACGGGGAAGTCCTGGTGGACCACCGAGTCCGGGTGGCCCAGCTTGCGCCACAGTTCCTCGGCGATGTGCGGGGCCAGCGGCGCGATCAGCAGCACCAGCGCCTCGGCGACCGTGCGCGAGACCGGGCCGCCCGCCTTGGTCAGGTGGTTGTTCAGCTCGGTGACCTTGGCGATGGCCGTGTTGAAACGCAGACCTTCCAGGTCCTGGCGCACGCCGTCGATCGCCTTGTGCAGGACCCGCAGCGTGTCCTCGTCGGCTCCGGCCGCGTCGTCCTCGACGACGGTGACCGCGCCGGTGGTCTCGTCGACGACGTTGCGCCACAGGCGCTGCAGCAGCCGGTACTGGCCGACCACCGCGCGCGTGTCCCACGGGCGCGACACGTCCAGGGGGCCCATCGCCATCTCGTACAGGCGCAGCGTGTCCGCGCCGTACTCGTCGCAGATCTCGTCCGGAGTGACCGCGTTCTTCAGGGACTTGCCCATCTTGCCCAGCAGCCGGGAGACCTTCTCGCCCTGGTGGTAGTACGCGCCGTCGCGCTCCTTCACCTCGGCGGCCGGTACGGCGATGCCACGGCTGTCGCGGTACACGAAGGCCTGGATCATGCCCTGGTTGAACAGCTTGTGGAACGGTTCGGCCGAGGAGACATGGCCCAGGTCGAACAGGACCTTCGACCAGAAGCGCGCGTACAGCAGGTGCAGCACGGCGTGCTCGGCGCCGCCCACGTACAGGTCGACACCACCGTGCGGCTGGCCCTCGCGCGGGCCCATCCAGTACTGCTCGATGGCCGGGTCGACCAGCTTCCGGTCGTTGTGCGGGTCCAGGTAGCGCAGTTCGTACCAGCAGGAACCGGCCCAGTTGGGCATGGTGTTGGTCTCGCGGCGATACTTCCGCGGGCCGCGGCCGTCGCCCAGGTCCAGGGTGACGTCGACCCAGTCCTCGTTGCGGGACAGCGGCGTCTCCGGGGAGGTGTTCGCGTCGTCCGGGTCGAAGGTGCGCGGAGAGTAGTCCTCGACCTCCGGCAGCTCCAGGGGCAGCATCGACTCGGGCAGCGCGTGGGCGACGCCGTCCTCGTCGTAGACGATCGGGAAGGGCTCGCCCCAGTAGCGCTGCCGGCTGAACAGCCAGTCGCGCAGCCGGAAGTTGACGGTGCCCTCGCCGATGCCCTTGCGGGCCAGCCACTCGGTGATGCGCGCCTTGGCGTCGACGACACCCAGGCCGTCCAGGGAGACCTCGTCGCCCGAGGAGTTGACGATCTTCGCGTCGTACGAGGCGAAGGCGTCGTCCCACGTCGAGGGGTCGGTGCCACGGTCGTCGCTCGGCTCGACGACGCAGCGCATCGGCAGCTCGAAGGCGCGCGCGAACGCGAAGTCACGCGTGTCGTGCGCCGGGACGGCCATGATGGCGCCGGTGCCGTAGCCCATCAGTACGTAGTCGGCGATGAAGACGGGGATCCGCTCGCCGCTGACCGGGTTGGTGGCGTACACGCCGGTGAAGACGCCGGTCTTGTCCTTGGCCTCGGCCTGGCGCTCGACGTCGGACTTCGACGCGGCCTGCGCGCGGTAGGCGGCGACGGCCTCGGCCGGAGTGGCGTGGGCGCCGGTCCACACCTCGTGGGTGTTCTCGGGCCAGGCCGCCGGGACGAACTTGTCGACCAGCGGGTGCTCGGGCGCCAGCACCATGTACGTGGCGCCGAACAGGGTGTCCTGACGCGTGGTGAAGACCGTGACGGCCTCCCCGTCGACGGGGAAGTCGACGCGGGCGCCCTCGGAGCGCCCGATCCAGTTGCGCTGCTGCAGCTTGATGGCCTCGGGCCAGTCCAGCGCTTCCAGGTCGTCCAGCAGGCGGTCGGCGTACGCCGTGATCCGCATGTTCCACTGCCGCAGCTTGGCCTTGAAGACGGGGAAGTTGCCGCGCTCGGAACGGCCGTCCGCGGTGACCTCCTCGTTGGCCAGCACGGTGCCCAGGCCGGGGCACCAGTTGACGGGCGCGTCGGAGGCGTACGCCAGCCGGTACTCGCTCAGGGTGTCGGCGCGCTCGATGGCGGTCAGCTCGTTCCACGCGCGCGTGCGGCCGTCAGCGCCCGCGACGGCACGGTCACCGCTCTCGAACTGGGCGATCAGCGCGGAGATCGGGCGGGCCTTGCCGGCCTCGTCGTCGTACCAGGAGTTGAAGATCTGCAGGAAGATCCACTGGGTCCACTTGTAGTACTCGGGGTCGATCGTGGCGAACGACCGGCGCTTGTCGTGGCCCAGGCCCAGCGCGCGCAGCTGGACCTTCATGTTCTCCATGTTGGCCTCGGTGGACACGCGCGGGTGCGTGCCGGTCTGCACGGCGTACTGCTCGGCGGGCAGGCCGAAGGCGTCGAAGCCCAGGGTGTGCAGGACGTTGTGACCGGTCATCCGCTGGAAGCGGGCGAACACGTCGGTGGCGATGTAGCCCAGCGGGTGGCCCACGTGCAGGCCGGCGCCGGAGGGGTACGGGAACATGTCCATGATGAACTTCTTGGGCTTCGCGACCAGCTCGGGATCGCCCGCCAGGTCACCGCTGGGGTTCGGCGCCTCGTACGTGCCCTCTGCGTCCCAGAAGTCCTGCCAGCGTGCTTCGATCTCCGCGGCCATCGCGGCCGTGTAGCGGTGCGGCGCTGCCACCTCGGAGGCGACAGCGGGGTTCGTCTCGCTCATGATCCTCAAAGCTCCATCGATCGTCTCTGCCAGCGGCTCAGAAATGAAAAATCCCCTCGCACAGGAGGGGAGGCCGCGCCGATTCCGACCACGGGTCGTCAGTGGTCGGGACTGATCAGCGCGGCTCACTAAGCAGAAGGCGTACGGCACGCATGGCGTCAGGGTACCGCAGCACCCGCGCGGGTCGCGACGGGCTTGCGGGGCATGCGACACGCCGCGCGACGGTCACGATCGCGCCAAAAAACTGAACAATATTCAAATATTACTTCGCGTAACGGACCCTAAGGGACAACACAAGGGCCCGGCGGCCCTTTGGTAACAACGTAATAACTGAATCTCGTATCCCTCAGGAGGGACTCGACCTTAGAGTGCGGCTTCGGGACCGCTTCCCCGAACCGTTGGGAGTAACCCCCCTATGAACCCTCGTCGCAATGGCAGCACCCTTCCCCGCCCAGGCCGCTCCGCCTATGGAGTGGCCACCGCTGTCATTCTGCTTCTCATACCCGTGGTCGTGCTGGCAGGAGGCAACGGAGTCCGGGACTTCCTCAACTTCGGCGCCGGCGTGCTGTCACTGGTCGCCCTCTCCTGCTCCGTCATCTGGGGGCTGGTGGCGACCGACCGGCTGTTCCTGAACACCCGCCAGCGCCTGGTGGCGCAGGCGGTGCACCGCACGACCGCCGTCTCCTCGGTCGCCTTCCTGCTGCTGCACATCTCGGTCAAGCTGGCGCTCGACCACACCGTGCTGATCGCCGCGCTGATCCCCTTCAGCCTCGGCGTCTCCGGGACGGCCGGACTCATCGGCTTCGGCTCCCTGGCCGGACTGCTCATGATCTTCACGGCCGTCACCGGCGCGCTGCGCGGCGCCTTCGCGTCGCCCGCCCCGGTCGCGGCCCGCTGGCGCGCGATGCACATGCTGGCGTACCCGGCCTGGTGCTCCGCGCTGATCCACGGCCTCTACGCGGGTCGACAGGCGAAGCCGATCTTCACGATCCTGTACAGCCTGTGCCTGGTCGCGGTCATGGCGGCGCTCGCCCTGCGCGCGGCACCCGCCCCCTACAAGCGCAAGGTCGCCGACCGGGTCCTCGCGCTCCTCGGTGAGGGCAACGGCTTCAGCGCCCGCATGGCACGCGAGGAGCAGCTGACGGCATCCCGTGCCGCCCTGGCCGAGAACACCGCGCCGGGCTTCGCACCGCGCCCCGCCCAGCAGTCCGCGGGAGGCTCCTTCGTCCCGCCGCAGCGCAGCGCGGGCCCCGAGCAGTCCCTCTACCAGACCCCGGCGGACCCCGCCGCCACGGGCGGCTCGCCCGGTTTCGCGGCCGCGTACCGGGCCATGTCGGGAACGCCCGGCGGGAATCCCGCCGGGGCGGCGCCGACCGAACGCTTCCAGATGCCGATGAACCCGCAGCCCACGGAGACGTTCCCGCGCGCCGACGGCAGCAGTCCGTCCGGCAGTTGGCCCATCCCCTCGCCGCCGCCGGTCGGCGAGGCACCCCGCTCCGCGTACGACCCGCTCGCCGACACGGGATACAACATCCCCGTCTACGACAATTCGGCCACGGCCGGGTACGGCACGAGTGATGTGTACGACACCGGTGAGACGAACCCCGCCTTCGGCACGTACAACACCAACGACACGTACGACAGCGGTCCCACGACTGACGTACTGCCGGGTGCCTTCGACGCTCCTGGCTCCGGTGAACCATGGAACGCCCCTTCCGGAGGCTTTAAGTGAACGAGGCCCTGCCCGACGTCCCGGAGGTCCGCGTCGTCGGACTTCCGCAGCTCACGTCGGGTTTCGACCTGGTTGAACGGCTCGACCTGCCCATGCACCTCAAGGTGCACGGGCCGCTCGAGCCGATGGGCGGTGAACAGCTCGCGGGCCTCGCCGAGGCCATCAACCTGAAGGGCCGCGGCGGCGCGGGCTTCCCCTTCGCCAAGAAACTGCGCTCGGTCGCCGAGTCCGCCATCAGCAAGGGCATCCGGCCCGTGGTGGTCGTCAACGGCAGCGAGGACGAACCCGCCTGCCGCAAGGACACGGTGCTCATCAACCGTGCCCCGCACCTCATCCTGGACGGAGCCCTGCTGGCCGCGGAGGCCATGGGTGCGCGCACCCTGGTGATCGGCGTGACGCGCGAGTCCACCCAGAGGTCCATGGAGGCCGCGCTGGCCGAGCGCGGCCTGAGCGACCGGCGCGGATCACCGCTTCGCGCGCGCGTGCAGCGCAATCCGGTACGCATGGTGACCGGGGCGGCGGCCTCGCTCATCCGCTCCATCGACGGCGGCCCGGCCATCCCGCCCGGCCGCAAGATCAGCGCTTCGCAGACCGGCGTCGGCGGCGCGCCCACCCTGCTGTCGAACGCCGAGACGTTCGCGCAGCTGGCCATCGCCGCCCGCATCGGCCCCGACCGCTACCGCAACACCGGCCTGTACGACGAGCCCGGCACCGTCATGCTCACCGTCTCCGGCGCGGTCGCGCGCCCCATGGTGATCGAGGTTCCGACCGGCGTGCCGCTGCGGTACGTGCTCCAGCTCGCCGGCGCCCCGCCCATGCCGCAGGGTGTGCTGACCGGCGGCTACCACGGCAAGTGGCTGGACGCCGCGACGGTCAACGAGGCGATCGTCTCGCGCAACAACCTGGACGCCGTGGGCGGCGCGCTCGGCGCCGGCGCCATCCTCCCGATCACCCAGGAGACCTGCCCGCTGGGCGAGTCGCTCCGAGTGGCGCAGTGGCTGGCCGAGGAGAGCGCGGGACAGTGCGGTCCCTGCTACCTCGGTCTGCCCGCCGCGGCGCGCGGTCTGGAGGACATCCTCAACGGCGGCGGTCCGGCCGCCCTGGAAGCCGTGAAGCAGGTCGCCAAGGCCGTGAAGCGGCGCGGTGCGTGCTCCCACCCGGACGGCTCGGCGATGTTCATCGAGTCGACGCTCAAGGCGTTCACCGACGACCTCGCCGCGCATGTCCTCGGAAACGGCTGCGGAAGGCCCGTGGAGGGCGTTCTGCCGCTCTTCGAGGGCGGCCAGACCCCGGCGGGCATCCTGGGCGGCCAGGCGCAGGAGGAGGCGGGCCCCAGCCGCCAGAAGATCTACGTCGACTGGACGCTGTGCCGCGGGCACGGCCTGTGCGCGGACATCCTGCCCGAGGTCTTCGAACTCGGCGCGGACGGGTTCCCCACCGTCGCGCAGGCGCAGGTCCCCCGGTACGCGGAGGCGAAGGCGCTGCGGGCCGTACGCCGCTGCCCGGCGCTCGCCCTGCGCCTGGAGGAGGACACCAGATCCTCCGCGCCGGCGCGCAACAACCTGCCGGTGCTCTCCCAGCGACGTGGCCGCCGGGCGCTCGGCAGCGGCCGCTGAACACCACGAAGGGGGGGGGGGGGGCGCCGCGCGGGCGGGGCGCGGGCGGTGGGGGTGGTTCTGTGGAGATATATGAGATACTAGACTACAA
>NZ_JBHWEL010000055.1:39253-64675 GCF_042734135.1 Streptomyces sp. NPDC059668
CCGCGGGGCGCCGGGCTGGGGCGCATTCACCCCCGCAGGGGGCCCCCCCGTCGGGGGGGGCCCCGCCTTCATATTCTGTGGAGCTAAGGAGAATTGAACTCCTGACCTCCTGCATGCCATGCAGGCGCTCTACCAACTGAGCTATAGCCCCTTGTCCTGCTCCGCCCGGTCTCCCCGGCGGCGACGCCAACATTACACGGTCCTCCCCGTGCACCACCAAATCGATTCCGCGCCGCTCGGACAATACGGACATGCGGGATAGTGTCGGCGTCCGTGACCGTGATCGCCCTCCCCCGTGTCCGCCGCCACGCGTCCGTCGCCCTGGGGGCGTGCCTGTTGTCGTTCGCCGCCTTCTGGTGCGCGCAGCGGGCCGCGCACGTGTCGATGATCGACCTGACGGTGTACCGGGCGGAGGGCGCGACCGTGCGCGCGGGCGGCGACCTCTACGCGCTGCGTACGACCGAGGCCCATCTGCCCACGACGTACCCGCCGTTCGCGGCCCTGCTGTTCACACCGCTGACCCTGCTGGACACGGCGGACCTGCGGACGCTCGCGACGGCCGGGAACCTGGCCCTCCTCGTGGTGTTCGTGGCGCTCTCGCTGCGGCTCGCCGGCCACGCGCGCGTCCAGGGCGTGTGGTGGACGTCGGCGGTGGCCGTGTGGTGCGAGCCGGTGTGGACGACCCTGCGCTACGGGCAGGTCAACCTGCTGCTGGGGGTGTTGGTGCTGTGGGACCTGTCCGGGCGGTCCGCACGGCGCTGGGCCGGGGCGGGCATCGGGATCGCCGCGGCGGTCAAACTGACCCCGGCGCTCTTCGCGGTGTTCCTGCTGACCGCCGGCCTCGTGGAACACGCGCGCGGGGGCCGCGGCGGGACCTGGCTGCGACACGCGCGCGGGGCCGCCGTCACGTTCGCCGGGGCGACGCTGCTCGCGGCCGCCGTCCTGCCGTACGACTCCTGGCACTTCTGGAGCCGGGCGGTCTTCGAGACGGGCCGGGTCGGGCTGGTGGAGGACACCGCGAACCAGTCGCTGCGCGGGGTCCTGGCCCGGCTGCTGCACACCGCGCACCCCGGCCTCTGGTGGGTGGCCGCGGCGGCCGGGGTGGGGGTCGTGGGTCTCACGGCCGCCGTGGCCGCGGAACTGCGTGGGCTGCGGGCCTGGGCGGTGGCCGCCTGCGCGGTGACGGCGCTGCTGGTCAGTCCGGTGTCGTGGTCGCACCACTGGGTGTGGTGCGTGCCGTTGACGCTGCTCCTCGCGACGCGCGGGAGGGTGTCCGCCGTCGCCGTCGCCGTGGCGTTCTGCTCGTACGCGCTGTGGTGGGTACCGCACGGCCCCGGCCGGCTCGAACTGCACCAGAACGGCGTCCAGTCGACGCTGTCGGCCCTCTACGCGGGAGCCGGCTGCGCCTTCCTGGCCCTTCTCGGGGTCAGGCTGTCGCGAACGAGTAGAAGCGCTTGAGCGTGCAGTGCTCGTCGAGGAGCCGACCGTAGATCGGCTCGCCCTCCAGCTCGCGGTACGTCTCGATGGGGTCGCCTTTTATGATCAGCGCCCGCGCGCACTCCTCGCACCAGTACTGGTAGTCGTGGTTGACCGGTTCCATGTCGCGGACGATGGGCGTACCACTGCCGCACCAATCGCACTTTCGCCTGTGTGCACCCATCGATCAGCTCCAGCTGTGGCCGCAGGCCGTGCACACGTAGGAGATCCCGCCGTTGTCGCCGAGGACCTGGGCGATGTGGACGGATCCACAGGAAGGACAGTCGAGGAGGGTGGCTCTTCTACGTTTCGGTGCCACTTCGAGAAGATCGTGGACCTCCTCGAGGATGCTCTCAGGCATCGCTTCTCCCTCCCGTCGGGCCGCGCCCCCTTCCGGCCGTTTGATTCTGCCACGGCCGGAGCAATACGGTCAGCGACGCCTTCGTACCAGTCCGGACACGGCACCCGACGTAGCCGTCGCGGCCAGCGCATACGTGCACATGAGGAGCGCGTCCGCAGAGGTATACGCCCCCGGAGGCCCAAGTGACTCAAGCAGGTTCAAGAAGAGTGTGGCGGGGGCCCTGCGGTCCCTCGGGGCAGACAGAAAATCCCGCCCCCTGAGGGGACGGGATCTTCGTCATCGATCTTCGACGACTCCAAGGAGTCGATCTGTGGAGCTAAGGAGAATTGAACTCCTGACCTCCTGCATGCCATGCAGGCGCTCTACCAACTGAGCTATAGCCCCTCGTGTTCTTCCCGCCCTGCGGGGCGAACAAGAAGAACTTTAGCCTGCGACCTGCCGGAAAGTGAAATCCGGTCCCGACAGGCCTCCGGGACAGGTCGGAGGGCCGCTGGGCCGTCTCAGTCGTCGTCTCCGAGCACCGGCTCCGGCAGCGTGCCGGCGTTGTGTTCCAGCAGCCGCCAGCCCCGCGCGCCCCGCCCGAGGACGGACCAGCAGCAGTTGGAGAGGCCGCCGAGACTCTCCCAGTGCTGTGACTCCAGGCCGAGCAGACGCCCGATGGTCGTACGGATCGTGCCGCCGTGACTGACGACCACGAGGGTGCCGTCCTCGGGGAGTTTGTCGACGTGCCGCAGGACCACGGGAGCGGCCCGGTCGGCGACCTCGGACTCCAGTTCGCCTCCGCCCCGGCGCACGGGCTCGCCGCGCTTCCAGGCGGCGTACTCGTCGCCGTAGCGGCCGAGGATCTCGTCGTGCGTCAGCCCCTGCCAGACGCCCGCGTAGGTCTCCCGCAGGGCCTCGTCGTGGGTGACGTCGAGGCCGGTGAGCCCGGCCAGCTCGGCGGCCGTGGCGGCGGCCCGCCGGAGGTCCGAGGCGATGATCGCGTCGGGCTCCAGCGAGGCGAGCAGCCGGGCGGCGCGGCGGGCCTGGCCGATGCCCGTCTCGGTGAGCTCGACGTCCGTGGAGCCCTGGAAGCGGCTCTCCACGTTCCAGGAGGTCTGGCCGTGCCGCCACAGGATGACCCGGCGGCCCCGGCCCGGCTTCCCGCCGGCCCCGGCGGTCACCGCAGGTCCCCCAGTTCGGCGGAGTCCTCCTCGGCCTGAAGCTCGGCGTGCTCGGCGGTCTTGCCGCGGGTGGCCTTGGCGTCGGCCGGCAGGTCCAGCTCGGGGCAGTCCTTCCAGAGCCGCTCCAGCGCGTAGAAGACGCGCTCCTCGCTGTGCTGGACGTGCACGACGATGTCGACGTAGTCGAGCAGCACCCAGCGGGCCTCGCGGTCGCCCTCGCGGCGCACCGGCTTGACGCCGAGCTCCTTGCTCAGGCGCTCCTCGATCTCGTCGACGATCGACTTGACCTGGCGGTCGTTGGGTGCGGACGCCAGCAGGAAGGCGTCGGTGATCGAGAGCACATCGCTCACGTCGTAGGCGATGATGTCGTGCGCGAGCTTGTCTGCGGCCGCCTGCGCGGCGGTGTTGATGAGCTCGATGGAGCGGTCCGTGGCGGTCACTACGCGGCTTTCCGTCGGCGGTCAGTAATGACTCAAGGGTCTCACGGCCGACCGAGGGCACCCCACGCGTTTCCGCGGCCGTGCCCCGAAAGCCCCGGAGTACGGCCGCGGACACCCCGTGATCGCCGGTCGTCACCGCCGATCCCGCGGGGTCACCCGGTGGGGGTGCTCACCTTGTAGTCCTGGCCCAGGACCACGGACACGTCCGCGTTGGACGTCGCGTCGCCCTTCTTCACCGCGCCGGTCGGCAGGCCCAGGGTCTTCGCCACCTCGACGGCGTCGTCCTTCTTGGCGTCGTCGGTGTACGTGACCCGGGACACGCTCTGGGCCGCGGCGGCGGTGCCGGAGTCCAGGAAGGTGTAGCCGCCGTTGACCAGGACGACGCGGGCCTGGTCCGTGGCGGACTTCACCCCGGTGGCGTTCTTGACGCCGACACGGACGGCGGCCCCTGCCTCGGGGCTCTTGGCGGTACCGCCGAGCACGTCCTTGACCACGCTGTCGGTGGCGCTCTCGCTCAGGGTGCCGTCCTGCTGCACGGGCAGCAGCGCCGTCTTGTAGTCGCCGCCCTTGGCGAGGTCGGCGAGCTTGGCGAGGAAGACGCCGAGGTCCTGGTCGGTCAGCGGCGGGTCGAGGATCTGCGCGAGGGTCTGCACGGTGGTCGTCGCGGCCTGCTTGTCGGAGGACAGCTTGCGCAACACGCCCTGCATGACCTGGCCGAACCGTTCCAGCTGGGCGTTCTGGGCCTCACCCGGGGCGCGGTAGGTCGCGTAGGCGACGGCCGCCTTGCCGGAGAGGGTCTGGTCCTCGCCCTTCCTCACGAGGGGCGGCTCGCCCTTCTTCTTCGCGGCGGGGTCGGGCACGGCGGTGTCGGTCGTGACGTCGATGTTGCCGACGAGTTCGACGAGGTTGCTGAGGTAGGGGGTGTCGAGACGCCAGGTGCCCTGGATGTCGGTCCCCAGCACCGTGTCGATCGCGTCCTGGGTGCCCGAGGACCCGTCGTCGCCGACGGACTTGGCGAGCGTGGTCGTCGAACCGTCGTCGCCCGTCAGGGCGAGGGAGTTGGGCAGCAGGACGGTGGTGCCCCGCTTGGTCGTGGTGTTGTCGACGAGCAGCGCGGTGGAGGTGCCGCCGCCCTTCGTGTCGTGCAGGTGGACGACGAGCACGTCACGGTTCTGGGCGCTCGACGCCGCCGTCACGGCGGGCTTGCCGTGCGAGGCGGTGCCGGGCAGCTTGCCCGCGTACCAGAGGTAGCCGACCCCGCCGACCACGATCAGGGCGAACACCACGACCAGGGCGACGATCCGGCCGCGGGCGCGGCGGCGGGCCTCCTCGCGGCGTTCGGTGCGGTTCTCGGTGAACTTCAGCCAGTCGATGACGTCCTCGGACTCGGCTTCCTGCTCCTCGACGAACGCGAACTGCTCGGTGCGGTAGTCCCGGTCGGCCCGCTGCCCACCGTCCTCCGCGGGGCCCGCCTGCTGCGGGATGTAGGCGGTCTGCTCTGCGACCCGCGGCTGCTGCCCGGTGCTCGCGGCACCGGCCGTGTCCGGGTTCTGCCCGCCGTACCCGGCTTGCCCGTCCTGAGCCGCCCGGCCCGTCCGAGCCGTCTGTCCCGCCCGGCCCGTCCGGCCGGCCTGTCCGCCGCGTCCGGTCTGCGTCGGGTGGGGGGCCTGGGACGTCCCGGCCTGCTGCCCGTAGGAGTCGTACGCCGTGTCCGTCCCGTCGGGGGCGGACGCGCCGGCTCCGTACGGGTCGTAGGGGTCGTACGCGGGGACGGACGTCTGCTGACCGGTGTCGTAGGAGGACGCCGGCTGACGACCGGTGTCGTAGGCCGTTCCGCCGGTCGCGTACGGGTCGTAGCCGTAGCCCTGGGACTGCTGCGGCTGTTGGGGCTGCGCGTACGGGTCGTAGTGCTGCCGGGACGGCTGGGGCGGCACCTGCCGGTACACAGGCTGCCCGAACTCGTCGTAGCCGACGAGCTCGTACTGGTCGCCGCCCGTGTATCCGTCGTATCGGTCGTTCACCGGTGCCCCTCTCGGCTCACTCGCCGCGGTACAGCTCACGCTTGTCGATGTAGCGCACTACACCGTCCGGCACCAGATACCAGACGGGATCCCCCCTGCCGACCCTCGCACGACAGTCTGTCGACGAGATGGCGAGCGCGGGAACCTCGACGAGCGAGACCCCGCCCTCGGGCAGCCCGGGGTCGGTCAGGGTGTGGCCGGGCCGGGTGACTCCGATGAAGTGCGCGAGGGAGAACAGTTCTTCCGCGTACCGCCAGGTGAGGATCTGGCCGAGCGCGTCGGCGCCGGTGATGAAGAACAGGTCGGCGTCGAGGTTGAGAGAGCGCAGGTCGCGCAGGGTGTCCGTGGTGTAGGTCGGTCCGCCGCGGTCGATGTCGATGCGGCTCACCGAGAACTGCGGGTTCTCGGCGGTCGCGATGACCGTCATGAGATAGCGGTCCTCGGCCGGGGAGACCTTCCGGTCGCTCTTCTGCCACGGCTGCCCGGTCGGTACGAACACCACCTCGTCGAGGTGGAACTGGGCGGCGACCTCGCTGGCCGCCACCAGGTGCCCGTGGTGGATCGGGTCGAACGTCCCGCCCATCACGCCGAGTCGGCGCTTGCCCGGATTCGAGGGGCCGTTGCGGCGGCCGGTCGTCAGACGGCTCACGCCGCCACGCACCCCGCCACCCGCGGCGTCGCCGACGGCTCCGCTCTCCGAGTCGCCGGCCGGACCGGTAGGCATGTGCTGCTCTCCCATGCGTGCAGACCCTACCGGCCCGGTCGACGGGCTCCGCCCGACAGGGGTTCCGGTGACGGCCGCGGATGGCCGAAAGGGCTCAGCGGTCGCGGTTGAAACGCGTCGTGATCCACAGCAGCAGGAGCAGGACGAAGAGGGCGCCACCGCCGGTCAGGAACGGGCTGAGGCTCTCGTGGTTACCACCGTGCTCCTCGCCCTCGGCGGCAAGAGTGACCAACTGTGCGGCAGTGCTGTGGAAGCTCATCTCGGCAGGACCTATCCGATGGGGGTCCCCCCGCTCGAACGGAGTCGAGAGTGGGGGAGGGCGGGATGAAGACGTCGGCCCATCGTAATCGGGTGTCCCGGCGACGATCACGCCGACTCCGCCGTTGGGGAAGCCGGTTGCCGTGCGCGACGGTCACCGGCACCCCTTACGACGGTCACGGCGCCGGTCCTCCCGGCGCGGAGCTCAGTCGTCCTCGCGCTTGTACCCCCGCAGCAGGAACCAGGCGGCCAGGGCCAGCCCGACGATCATCACGATCAGCACGACGCGGAGCAGATCGCCCGGGCCCTGCTTGTCTGCCGCGCTCGCGGCCTCGGTGAGCCAGGCGGCTGCGGGGATGTGCTCCATGGCGTACGACTCCTTCTCTGTACTGCCCGTCCACCGTATCTCCGCCTAGGCTGGGCCGTGCCTTGGGGGCACATAGGGCACTCCGACGCACATGGGGGAACACATGTCCGATGACAGCAACGGGAACGGGCACGAGAACGTGCCGAGCAGGCAGCGCAGGCGCTTCGAGGGGATCTCGTCGCGGGCCTACGAACACCCGGCGGACCGCTCGGCCCTGGTGGCCCTGCGCAAGCTCACCGGCTTCGACACGGTCTTCAAGGCCCTGAGCGGCCTGCTGCCCGAGCGCAGCCTGCGGCTGCTGTTCCTGTCCGACTCGGTGCGCGTCTCGGACGCCCAGTTCGCGCACCTCAACGCCATGCTGCGGGACGCCTGTTACATCCTGGACCTGGAGAAGGTCCCGCCGATGTACGTCACCCAGGACCCGCAGCCGAACGCGATGTGCATCGGCCTGGACGAGCCGATCATCGTCGTCACGACCGGCCTCGTGGAGCTGCTGGACGAGGAGGAGATGCGGGCCGTCGTCGGGCACGAGGTCGGCCACGCGCTGTCCGGCCACTCCGTCTACCGCACGATCCTGCTCTTCCTGACCAGCCTGGCCCTCCGGGTGGCCTGGATCCCGCTGGGCAACCTCGCGATCATGACCATCGTGACCGCGCTGCGGGAGTGGTTCCGCAAGTCGGAGCTGTCGGCCGACCGCGCGGGACTGCTCGTCGGGCAGGACCCGCGGGCCTCGATGCGCGGGCTGATGAAGATCGCGGGCGGCAACCACCTGCACGAGATGAACGTGGACGCGTTCCTCGCGCAGGCCGAGGAGTACGAGGCCGGGGGCGACCTGCGCGACTCCGTGCTCAAGATCCTCAACGTCCTCAACCGTACGCACCCCTTCACCACGGTGCGCGCCGCCGAGCTGAAGAAGTGGGCCGAGTCCCGGGACTACCAGCGGATCATGGACGGTCACTATCCGCGGCGCAGCGAGGACAAGGACACCTCGGTCACGGACTCCTTCCGCCAGTCGGCGTCGAGCTACGCGACGGACGTGAAGAACTCCAAGGACCCGCTGATGAAGCTGGTCAGCGACATCGCGGGCGGTGCGGGCGATCTCGGGGGCCGGGTGCGGCGCGGCTTCGGCGGCTTCGCGGGCGGCTCCCCCAAGGACGCCCCGCAGCCCGACGGGCGGGACGGCGACGAGCGCCCCGGTGACACCGGCCCGGACGACGGCCGCCCCGGCGGCGACCCGGGTTCCAGGGGCGACGCGGGACCCAAGGGCGACGGATGACCGCACCCCGCGCCGGTCACTGATCTCCGGGCGCCACCACGGTGGCGCCCGCCCGGGACCGCCGGGCGCCGGCGCGGGTCAGATCCTCGGCTGCGCGCTCGTCGCCAGCGACCCGCACAGGGCCGTCGTGCTGCCGGTCGCGTACGGGTCGGTGCCCGCCGGGCCGCCCGCCTTCGCGGTCTGCCCGGCGAGCAGGGGACGCAGCCGGTCCACCGAGTCGTCGGCGCAGGCGAGCGGTCCGGCCTGGAGGGAGGAGACGACCAGTTCGGTCTGGTGCATGCGCAGGTCGTCGCGGTCGAAGCGGAAGTGCAGCTCTCGCCGGACGGTGAAGAGGGAGGCCTTCGCCCCGCTGTCCGCGCCCGCCGGCTTCAGGGCGTAGACGAAGGTGTGGTCGGCGACGACCTCCAGGGTGTCCGGGTCGGACTCGGCGGCCCGCAGGGTGCCCTGCACCCGGATCCTGAGGTCGGCCAGCTCGGTGCGGGCGGTGTCGAAGCGGACCAGCCAGCCGGTGGGCTCGTGCCGCCCGTCGGCGGCCGGACGGGTGAAGCTCTGGTCGAACTGGTCGAGCTGCTGGGGGTCGAGCAGGATCCGTACCGGCCGGTCGGTGCCGCCCTTGAGGACGTCCGGGTCGAGCGAGGACTTCACGAGGTAGTCCTTGGCGGTCGTGAGGGCGGCGACGACCTGGCTGTCCGAGAAGTGCGCGGTGCGGCGGGAGGCGGGCAGCGCTATGCCCTCGGCGCCGACCCCGAACTGCGCCGCGGGACTGTGCGCGTACAGGTCGTCGACGTTCACGGCCCCCGGCACGGGGGTCTGCGGCGCGAGGGGTATGACCGTCATGCGCAGCGGCTCCGGCGGCTGGGCGACGGGGTTCTGGTACGGGTGCCGTACGCCCATGTAGATCGCGGTGCCGAAGGCGACGGCTATCAGCAGGACCAGGATCAGCGCCTGCCGGGAGAGGCCGCGCTGGAGCGCGGGGCGGCGGCGCACGGCCGGGGCGTGGTCGGCCATCCGCTCCCGCGCGGAGAACTCCTGGAGACGGGCAGCGCGGACGAACGACTCGTCGAAGACGACGGATCGGTACTCGTCCTCTCCACCTGTGGGAGCGCCCTCGGGTGTCCCCTCAGGAGGGTCTCCAGGCCCGCCCATACCTTCAGAGTAGGTCTCCGGAGCCTCGGGTAAACGCGGTGGTGCGCGACAACTTCTGACAGGATCCCACCAAGACCACCCGGGAGCCCCGGGCTGTTCGAGGGGTCGACGACGCCGCTGGTGTCACGGGGTCCGGGGCATCGCCGACACGGCCGGCCGGGAGTGGTCGGCCGATGCCGGGGGCCCGGTGCCGGTGACCCTGTCGTGGCCCTGTTCGAGGCCCGTGGAGGCCGGTGACGGGACCTGGTCCCGGCCGCCCGAGGAGGCGCCTCGGTAGACCGCCGTGAAGGCCAGGGCGACCATGCCGATGCCCATCACCACGGCCAGCACCCAGGCCACCGGACGGTGCCAGCGGGCCTGCTTCCCATAAGCCCTGCCGAACGGTCCCGGAGCGCCGTGCCGGCCTTCCAGGATCTCCGCGTCGTCGAGGTCGTCCAGGTCCGGGTCACGGCCGTGTCCGCCGAGGCCGTCGGGACCGAAACCGTCCTCGTAGTGCTCGTCGTCGCCGTGCGTGCCCCGGGCGTGCGCCCGGCGCGCTTCCGCCTCGGAGGCCTCCGCGCGGGCCTGGGCGGCCGCCAGCAGGCGTTCCACGGCGGTCGGCTCATGGATCACCGCCGCCCGTACGAAGTCCTCGTCGAAGACCACGGAGGCGAACTCTTCGTCCGCACCCCCGCGGTCGCGGTCGTCGTCGGGCTCCCAGCCGTCAGGGAACGGCGTGCCCCCCACGTCCTCCGGCACGGATCCAGAGTAGACCTGGGGGGTCATTTTGGGCAGACGGTATGGAAATTCATCCGCCTGGCGAGACGCCTCTCCCGCGGACGCACACCGCCGCGCGCCGCAGGGCCCGCGCCGCGTTCCGCGCGCCCCCGCGTCCGGTGCCTCAGCGCCGGATGTGCCCGTCCCCCGTGACGATGTACTTGGTGCTCGTCAGCTCCGGCAGCCCCATGGGCCCCCGGGCGTGCAGCTTCTGCGTGGAGATGCCGATCTCCGCGCCGAAGCCGAACTGGCCGCCGTCGGTGAACCGCGTCGAGGCGTTCACGGCGACCGTGGTGGAGTCCACCAACTGGGTGAAACGGCGGGCGGCCTGCTGCGAGGTGGTGACGATGGCCTCCGTGTGCCCGGAGGTCCACAGCCGGATGTGCTCGACGGCCCGGTCGAGGGAGTCGACGACCGCGGCGGCGATGTCGTAGGAGAGGTACTCCGTCTCCCAGTCCTCGGGCGTGGCCTCGACGACGGTGGCCTTGGAGTCCTTGGCGTAGGCGAGGACGCGCTCGTCGGCGTGCACGGTGACCCCGGCGGCCGCGAGGGCGTCCAGGGCGCGCGGCAGGAACTCGGGCGCGATGTCCTGGTGCACGAGGAGCGTCTCGGCGGAGTTGCAGACGCTGGGCCGCTGGGCCTTGGAGTTGATCAGGATGTCGATCGCCATGTCGAGGTCGGCGTTCGCGTCGACGTACACGTGGCAGTTGCCGGTGCCGGTCTCGATGACGGGGACGGTCGACTCCTGGACGACCGTACGGATCAGCGAGGCGCCGCCGCGCGGGATGAGGACGTCGACCAGACCGCGGGCTCGCATCAGCTCGCGGACCGACTCGCGGCCCTCGCCGGGCACCAGCTGGACGGCGTCGGCCGGCAGTCCGGCGCCGCCCACGGCGTCGCGCAGCACGCGGACGAGGGCGGTGTTCGACTCGAAGGCCGAGGAGGAACCGCGCAGCAGGACCGCGTTGCCGGACTTCAGACAGAGGGCGGCGGCGTCGACCGTGACGTTCGGGCGGGCCTCGTAGATGATGCCGACGACACCGAGCGGGACCCGGACCTGGCGCAGGTCGATGCCGTTCGGAAGGGTCGAGCCGCGTACGACCTCGCCGACCGGGTCGGGCAGCGCGACGACGTCCCGTACGTCCGAGGCGATGGCGCGTACACGCTCGGGCGTCAGCGTGAGCCGGTCGACGACGGTCTCGCTGGTCCCGGCCTCCCGGGCCCGCGCGATGTCCTTCGCGTTGGCCGCGACGATCTCGCTCGTACGGACCTCCAGCGCGTCCGCGATCGCGAGCAGCGCGTCGTCCTTCTCGGCCCGCGGCAGCGGTGCGAGGTCGGCGGCGGCGGCCTTGGCGCGGTAGGCGGCCCGGGTGACCGGAGACATCGAGTCGTACGGCGAGAGCGTGGTCATATCGGAAGGGTAGTGCGCCGCGGGGGTCCGGCCAGCCGTTGTCCCACACCCCGAGACACCCTCAAAAGGGATGAACTCCCACCGGAGTGGCCGGAAGCGGCCCGTATCCCTCCGCGACGCGCTGGTGGTAGGTCTCGCGGTCGATGACCTCCAGGCCGACGATCTCCCAGGGCGGGAGCTTGGCGGTCTGCCGGTGCTCGCCCCACAGCCTGAGGGCGACGGCCGCCGCGTCGTGCAGGTCGCGGGCCTCCTCCCAGTAGCGGATCTCCGCGTGGTCGTTGGCGTACCGGCTGGTCAGCAGGAAGGGGTGGTCGTGGGCCAGCTGTTCCAGTCCGCGCCGCACCTCCTTCAGCGGGGCCTCGCCGCCCGAGACGCTCAGCGTGACGTGCCACAGCCGCGGCTGGTCGGCGGGTTTCTCGCCCTCGAAGGCGTCTCCGGCCGCGACGCTCGTCAGGGCCCGTTCCTCGCCCGCCGCACGGGATGGGGCTCCCCCCGCTCGAGCGGAGCCGAGTGTGGGGGAGGCACCACCGCGCGACGCCGCCGCCCCAGGGCGCACTCGTCTCACGACGGCCTCCTTTACGCAATGGTCGTCACACAACCTCGGGGGTCTCCCTGCAACAAAGTTGAGCAGGTGGGGAGAGTCCGCGTGGCGCTTTTACGGAGTTTCACCGCGCTGCGACGGGCGTCCGCGAAACGTTCACACCGGTTTTCGGCCGGGGTGCGGAGTTCGGCCCCCGGGTCGCACGCCGGCGCTACGGCGCACAGGTGCCACGGACAGGCGTTCTACGGATACAGGAGGACCAGGTCGTCGCGGTGGACGACCTCACGTTCGTAGGCGGGGCCCAGTTCGCGCGCCAGTTCGCGGGTGGAGCGGCCGATGAGTTGCGGGATCTCCTTGGCGTCGAAGTTCACCAGACCCCGCGCGACCGCACGGCCGCCGTTGTCGCGCAGCTCGACGGGGTCACCCGCGACGAAGTCGCCCTCGACGGCCGCGATACCCGCCGGCAGCAGCGAGGTGCGCCGGTCGACGACGGCGCGCACGGCCCCGTCGTCCAGGATGAGCGCGCCCTGCGGGGTCGAGGCGTGCTGGAGCCACAGCAGCCGGTCGGCGGAGCGCTTGCCGGTGGGATGGAAGTAGGTGCCGGTGTCCCCGCCCGCCAGGGCCTCGGCGGCGTGCACGGCGGAGGTGAGGACGACGGGGATGCCCGCGGCCGCCGCGATCCGGGCGGCCTCGACCTTGGTGACCATGCCGCCGGTGCCGACGCCCGCCTTGCCCGCGCTGCCGATGTCGATGTGCGCGAGGTCCTGCGGTGCGCGCACTTCCGCTATCCGCGAGGTGCCGGGCCTGCCGGGGTCTCCGTCGTAGACACCGTCCACGTCGGAGAGCAGGACCAGCAGATCGGCGCGGACGAGGTGGGCGACGAGGGCGGCGAGCCGGTCGTTGTCGCCGAAGCGGATCTCGTCCGTGGCGACCGTGTCGTTCTCGTTGACGACCGGCAGGGCGCCCATCGCGAGGAGCTTGTCGAGGGTGCGGGCGGCGTTGCGGTGGTGGGCTCGGCGGCTGGTGTCGTCGGAGGTGAGGAGCACCTGTCCGACCCGGATGCCGTGCCGGGCGCAGGACGCGGTGTAGCGGGCGACCAGGAGCCCTTGCCCGACGCTGGCGGCGGCCTGCTGGCGGGCGAGGTCCTTGGGGCGCCGACGCAGGCCGAGCGGGGCGAGACCGGCGGCGATGGCACCGGAGGAGACGAGGACGATCTCCTTCTCGCCGCCGCTGCGGTGCTTGGCGAGCACGTCGACGAGGGCGTCGACACGGTCCGCGTCGAGGCCGCCCGCGGCCGTCGTCAGCGAGGAGGAGCCCACCTTGACGACCATCCTGTGGGCCCGCGCCACCGCCTGCCGCACCGCCGTAGACCGTCCGGCCACGTTCCCTTCCGCCTGCCCTGCCACCTGCGGTGTGTCCCCTCGCGTCGGTCCGGTCGTCCCGCCCGGCAATCTACGCGAAGCGGCCGGGCCGACGCCTCCCGGTCCAGCTGGCGGACGCCTCCGCGTAGCCGTCCGCTCACGGCTCGCGTATGCACAAAAGGTTGTACGGGTTCCTCATGGAACTTAAAGAGGACGCAAAGATAAGTTGAACGTTGTGGCACCTACTGTTCATCCGGTGAAGCGCATACTCCTGAGATCGGGGAAGAGCCCGTACGACGTCGTCCCCGTGGAACAAGCGCTCCACCAGGACGTCTTCGCCACCAACTCGGGCAACCTGATCTTCAGCGACGCCGCCCACAAGATCCTCGAGACCCCGGACACGGAGGTCGTGTCGAACGGCATCCGCACCGACGTCGCGGCCGCCGGCCGGATCAACGAGGAGTACGACGCGTTCGTCGTACCGCTGGCCAACGCGTTCCGGCCCTCGTTCGAGCCCCAGCTCAGGCGCCTGACGCGGCTCATCGGCAGGCTGCGGATCCCCGTGGTCGTGCCGGGGATCGGCGCGCAGACCGGCCTGGACTACAACCCGGCCCGGCTGAAGCCCATGGAGCCGGCCGTACGGGAGTTCGTCGCCGCCGTTCTGGACCGGAGCGCCTCCATCGGGGTGCGCGGCGAGTTCACGGAGCGCTATCTGAAGGACATGGGCTTCCGGGACGTCGAGGTCATCGGCTGCCCGTCGATGTTCATGTACGGCAAGGACCTGGACGTCCGCAAGAGTGCTCCCGCGCTCGGTCCCGGGTCCCGGGTCGCCGTCAACGGTTCGCACAGCGCGGTGCGGTCCCAGGGCCTGGACCGGGTGATCCGCCGGGCACACGCGCGCTACCCGTATCTGCGTTTCATCGGCCAGAACCTGAGTGACGCCCGCCAGTTGCACTGGCGCGACCTGTCGGACCCGAACGGCTCCGTCACCGCGATGCCCACGCACCCGGACCACCCGATGTACCGCGAGGACAAGGTCCGCGTCTACATCGACCCCGTGACCTGGATCGACGACCTGCGGGAGTTCGACTTCTCGTTCGGCTCCCGCATCCACGGCAACATCGCCGCGCTCCTCGCGGGTACGCCCGCGACCGTGCTCTGCGGCGACTCGCGCACCCTGGAGCTGTGCCGCTACTTCGACATCCCGCACCGCATGATCAACGCGCTGCCGCCGGACCTCGACCCGGCCGAGCTGTACGCGGAGGCGGACTTCGGCGCGCTGACGGGCGGCCACCAGGAGCGCTTCGAGCGCTTCACGGGCTTCCTGGACCGCAACGGCCTGCGGAACACCTTCACGCACGGCGACGGGGGCGCGGCCTACGACCGCCGGATGGCCTCGCTCGCCTTCCCGGCCGGCGTCCGGCCCTGGAACGACGCCGACATGGCCTCGCTCACCGCCCGGTTCGGCTGGCTGCAGACCCGTATCACCGAGCTGTCCGAGGACAACGCCAAGCTGAGGCGTGACCTCGACCGGGCCCGGAAGGGCGGCCCGAAGGCCCTGACGCAGGCCGTCGTCCCGCAGCGCTCCGTCTACCGCATGGCGCGCCGCGCGGTGGGGCGCCCGTTGCGTAGGGCGTTGCAGTCGGGCCGCCAGTAGCGCCCGTCCGCCCTCGTGGGTGCGTACTCCCCCGGTACACGCCCCGCCGACGCCCGTTCCGTGCGCCTCTCGGGGCGTCGGAGCGGGCGTTTCGCGTCATCCCGCCGCGCGGCGGGGTCCCAGCACCTTGCGGGCCATGCGGCGGGCGGTGCGCATCCCGGGGAAATGACTGGCGGGAGCGAACTTGAAGCTGTCGATGGTGACCGTCTCGCGGCTCGTCGGGATGAACCAGCTGTCCGGGACGGGCGCCTCCTTGTCACGGAAGTGCGGGTAGCCGAGATAGGCCTTGCGGCTGCGCGGGTCCACGTGGAGCGCGGGCGCCTTCTTCTTCTTGAGGAACTCCAGGAGGTCGACCAGCAGGTCGGCCCTGCCCAGACCGGCCAGGTTCACCCGCAGCCGCTCACTGACCTTGAGACGGTCGGCGACGCCCTCGGTCCAGTACGCGTCGATCAGCGGCTCGGCGAGCGCGAGCTTGTCGCGTCTGACCTCCTCGTCGTCCTTGAGGAAGACGGGACCGAACTGCGGGAGCAGGGTGATGAGGAAGGGCCGGACCATCAGGCCGTCGCGGCGCTTGCCGGCGGGCACGTGCTCGGCGATCAGACCCATCAGGGCGCGGGCCGAGTCGAAGCGCAGCCGGTAGCTGCCGCTCTTGGTGACGTGCTTGCCGTCCTCGCGGCCGACCAGGTAGTAGCAGTCGTAGTCGGCGATCACGGAGACACCGTCGGCGCGGAGGTACGCCTCCATGGTGAACAGCGCGTCCTCGCCGGTCTTCAGCGACTCGTCGAAGTGCATGCCGTGCCGGGTGAGCAGTTCGCGCCGGAAGAGCTTCTGCGCGCTGAGGGTGAACTTGATCTGCGAGGAGAACACGTCCGTGCGCGGCAGGGTCTTGCCCCACATCGACTTCGGGGCGGTGCGGTTGACCCCGATGACCTTGCCGAGCACGACGTCCGTGCCCTGCGCGTCGGCCATGGCGACCATGCGCTCCAGAGCCTCCGGACCGAGGTGGTCGTCGGCGTCGAGGAAGAAGACGTAGCGTCCGCGGGCCTTGTCGAGGCCGACGTTGCGTGGACCGCTGGGGCCGCCGGAGTTGGCCTGCCGGATCACGGTGACCGTCATGGCCGCGCGCTCCGCGAACTCCTCCAGGTACTCCCCCGTGCCGTCCATCGACCCGTCGTCGACGGCGACGACCTCGATCCGGTCGGACCCGAGCGTCTGGTCCTCCACCGACTGCAGGCACTTGACCAGGTATGGCATGGCCTCGTACGCCCCGATGATCACACTGACATCAGGCTGCGTCACTGTCACGTTTCCCCATCGTCATCAGAATATTTCCCCCGTTTCACCGCAAGGACTACTTAGAAGACGAGTGGGTATGTGGATCGGTTGCCTGACAAACCCTCAAGTGTGACGCGCTTCACAGCAATGAGCCCGGCTCCGAGGGTTACTCGGAGCCGGGCTCTGTCATATGCGCGCGGGCGACCGGCGGCCGGCCGACGGCCAGGGGATCAGCCCTTGACCGTCGCACCACCCGTCTCGCCCGCGGTGGCGGCCCGCTGGCCGGGAACCGCGCCCGCCGGCTCCGCCGCGGCGGCCGACGCTCCGGCCTCCTGGCCCTGGTTGCGCACCCGGGACTTCTTCGCCAGGTCGCGCACCGCGCCGTTGAACTGGTCGATCGACGCCGGTTCGTCGGGGCCCAGCAGATACCGCTTCAGCTCCCGGCGGTCGGTGGCCAGCGCGTCCGCCGACGGGTCGACGACCCCGGCGAGCAGCTCGTCCAGTTCGGCGGCCGAGTTGGAGAGGATCACGGCGGCGCGCACCGCGGTGTTCTGCCGCTTGAACTCCTCGACGCCCAGCTCCGCGGAGTCCGTGACCGCGTACGGCTTGCCGCTCGCGATGAAGTCGGAGACCACGCTGGATATGTCCGAGACCATCGCGTCGGAGACGTTGAAGCAGTCGTACAGGCGGGGCTCGGCGCCGGTGATCACCCGGTGCTCGGCGCTGCCGAAGGAGCGCCAGTAGGCGTCGTTCCACTCGGCGCGCAGCCGGGCGACCTCGGCGTGCGCCGCGGTGTCGACCATGCCGTCACGGGTGGCCTCGGCCTCGTCGCCGCTCTCGGTGACTCCGGTCAGCTGCTCGACACGGGCCGCGATCCGGGCCAGCTCGGCCACGGCCGCGCTCCGGGCCGCCGCGTCGCCGGCGAAGCGGGGGTCGGCGGCGCGTTCGGCGGCCGCCTTCTCGACCAGCGCGACGATCCTGTCGTGCGCGGCCTTGGCCCGCGAGCTGCGGGTGCCGGTGAACGGGTGCGGCTTGTAGAGGACACGGACGGGCGGATCGGCGCGCACCAGACGACGGACGATGTTCTCGCCCGCCAGCAGGATCGAGGTGTTGCCCGGGTTGTCGTCCCAGCCCTCCCAGGT
The DNA here is from genome assembly GCF_042734135.1 of Streptomyces sp. NPDC059668. Taxonomy (NCBI): domain Bacteria; kingdom Bacillati; phylum Actinomycetota; class Actinomycetes; order Kitasatosporales; family Streptomycetaceae; genus Streptomyces; species Streptomyces sp. NPDC059668. Next base: position 56,629 of record NZ_JBHWEL010000055.1, read on the forward strand.
GGGGGCGTACAGGATCGTCGGGCAGCGGCCGCCGGCGGCCGCGTCGGAAAGTCCGTCCTGCGCGTCCTGCCAGGTCCGGATCGGCGCGAGCTGCGGGCGGCCGACCTCGGCGATGTCGTCGTCACGGACGCCGACGTCGGCGATGGCGTAGCGGTCGCGGCCTGCCCGGCCGGCGGTCCACACCTCGTCGTACGCCTTGCTGAACGGGTTGACGCTGGCGAGCTTGTCGCTGTCGCCGTGTCCGATGAAGACGTGCTTCATGGTGGGGACGCGCAGCAGGTGGATGTTCTTGCCGACGTTCGCCGCGTACAGCGCGACCCGCACCGTGGACAGGTCCATGTTCATCAGGTGCACCCCTCCGGGCACGCAGATGACCGGGACGGTGGTGGGCGCCATGCGGTCCAGGACGGCGCGCTCGCGCAGGATGATCAGCGGCCGGGTGTCCAGCTGCTCCATCGTCTCCAGCCACATGTTGACCTGGTACGCGGAGTCCTTGGACCCCGAGAAGTACAGCACCGTCTCCGGGCGGTACTCACGCAGCCAGCCGTCGACCGCGGCGAGGACCTTCTCGGCGTTCGGCGGGGTCTTCCTGGCGCGGATGTACGGGACGAGCGCGACCACGTAGAGGAACGCGAGCCCCAGCGTGACCGCGATGCCCGCGAAGCCGTACACGTCGCTGCCGGTGGCTCCGGTGACGAGCACGCCGGTGACCGCCACCAGGTCGAGGTGGAGCATCTTCTCCGCGGCCCGGTTCAGCAGGGAGCGCGGCGGCGCGTCGGGGATACGGACGCGGGAGGCCAGGTCGACGTTACGGGTGGCGACGGGCATCTTGCGGCGCAGCCGGATCAGCGTGACCAGCGCGCTGTGCGGGGCCTGGAAGCCGTAGAAGGCCAGGAAGCACGCGATCGCCGCGTAGAAGACCATGCTGCCGGACAGGTCGAGACGCGCCAGGAGGAGCACCAGCAGCAGCTGCCGTACCAGGAATCTGATGGACAGACCGGCGCGCACCTTGCTCAGGCGGTTGATCAGATAGCTGCCACGCCGGTGCAGATAGTGGTCCGCCAGGTACGTCACGGCGGCCGCGGCGGCGAAGGCGCCCACGCTCGGGAGGAGCGCCGCGAGCATCAGGCAGGGAAAGCCCAGCATCATGAGGGCCGCCGCAGCCAGCTCGGCGGCACTGCCCACCCGGGCAACGCGTATAGCGGTGGAAATCACGGATAAACCTGCTCTTGGAGGGGAGTGCCGGTTTGGTACGGAAAATGCGCTTGGTACCGAAAAAGTACTGAAGCGGTTTTGTGAACGTTCTGGGAAATTTACGGATTCAGGCCTCTGTGAATGCGCCGCGAACACGCGGCCACAGAGGCCTGAATTACCGGAAGATATTGATGTTGATTATGCCACGCCGTCCTGTCGGTCCAGCACGCTGGCCAGCGCCGCCTCGAAGCCGGAGGCCTGTCCGGCGCCCGCCGTCGGGTCCTGCTGGCGCACGTCGATGACGTGACCGGTCAGTTCGGAGACGAGGACGTCGAGCGAGGTGCGCGCCACGGCCTCGGAGGAGAGCAGCGAGCCCGTGGGCTCCTGGCCGAAGGCCTTGGTGCGCATCGGGGTCGCGGTGCGCTCGGGGTTGATGCAGTTGACGCGGATGCCGTCGCCCGCCCACTCGTCGGACAGCGCCTGGGTGAGGTTCACCATGGCGGCCTTGGTGGAGGAGTAGAGGCTGTACTCGGCGCGGCCCCGGGTGTAGCTGCTGGAGGTGTAGAGCAGCAGCTGGCCCTTGGTCTCGGCCAGGTACTTGTACGAGGAGCGGGCGATCTGCACCGGGGCCAGGTAGTTGACCTTCAGCGCTTCCTCGATGGTCGCGTTGTCCGTCTCGGCGAGCTTGCCGATGCGCAGCACGCCGGCGGTGTTGATCACGTAGTCGATGCGCCCGGTCTCCGCGTAGGCCGTGGACAGCGCGTCGTCGACCTCCTCCGGGTTCTCGACGTGCGTGCCGGTGGTCGAGCGGCCGAGGGCGTAGGTCTTCGCCCCGTAACCCCCGGCGAGCTCGGCTATGTCCTTGCCGATGCCGTACGAACCGCCGAAGACCACCACGGTCTTGCCGGTGAGCAGCTCGCGGTAGGCGGCCTCGTCGGCCTGCTCGGGCGCGGCGGTGGAGGCGAGCTGGAAGAGCTTGTCGGCGATGAAGACGTCGACGGGCTGGGTGACCTTCATGTTGTACTCGTCACCCGCGACGACGTGGATCGGCACGTCCGGCAGGTACTTGAGCACGACCGAGCAGTCGTCGGTGGCCTGGAAGTTGGGGTCACCGGCCGCGACCTCGTACGCGCGGCGGATCGTGGACAGCTTGAACGCCTGGGGCGTCTGGCCGCGGCGCAGCCGGGAGCGGTCCGGGATCTCGGTGATGAACTCGCCGTCGTCGCCGTGGGTACGGGTCACGATGATCGTGTCCGCGGACGGGATGGCGACGTCCACGGCCTGGAACCGCTCCAGCGCGGTCACGCAGTCGTCGATCACGCGCTCCGACAGCAGCGGGCGTACGGCGTCGTGGAACAGGACGTTCGCGTCCTCGCCCTCGGCCAGGCCCTCACCGAGGGCGGCGATGGCACGCTCGGTCGTCTCGTTCCGCGTCGAGCCACCCTCGATCACCTTGGTGACCTTCTTCAGCCCCGCCTTCGCGACGATCTTCTCGACGTCCGGGACGTATCCCGGGGCCATCAGCACGATGATGTCGTCGATCGAGTCGGCCTGCTCGAAGGTGGTCAGCGTGTGCTCGATGACCGCCTTGCCGGCGATCTTCAGCAGTTGCTTCGGAATCGACAGACCCACCCGCTGACCGGTGCCGCCGGCCAGGATCACTGCGGTGGTACGGGGCTTGGCAATGTGCTCAGACACAGGTGACCTACCTTGGGGCGACAGGGAACATTCGGATGGTCCCACTTACGGTTACTGCGGTGCAAGGTGAGCGACCTCTGCCGCATATGTGCGCGCAACCGGTTATTCACCTTGCATGCAGGCGACTTCTCCGAGAGCTGTCCGGGTTGTACTGATTTGCTGTGAGTAAGTGCACACGTTTTCCCTGATCTCTTCACCTCCGCTCCGGACAGCGGGAGCCGCGGCCCCGCCCGGCACCGGACGCGGTGTCCGCTTCCTGTGCCGACGGTCACGCCCGTTTCGGGCGCTCGGGGTGCCGCGGGCGCGCCGTCCGGTGCCGCTGGCGCCCCATGACACGCCGGTGCGGGACCTGACGGGTTCCCTGGACGGCGGCGCGTGAACCCGCGCGGCGGCGCGGGGGCGTGCCCTGCGCGCTTCTCGACGGCGGTTCCAGGACGCGTCGGATTCTCCTGCCCGAGTTCTCTTACCCGAGTCACACCCGGAAACGCTCCGGCGCCCACCGGAGTCCCGGGCCCCCATCGAGGAGCGGCGGGATCCGTGAGCGCCGGAGCGTTCCCGTTCGGGCCGTCGTACCGGGCGGGACGGTCAGACCAGGCGTACGCCCGGATCGCCCGCCTCGACCCGCAGCCGGGCCAGCGTGCTGGAGGCGGCGTCCGGCAGCAGCACCGTCCCGGGGGCGCGCACCGTCGCGTCGATGCCGTCACGCCCGATGTCGAAGAGGTGGTAACCGCGGTGCGCGTCGATGAACTTCCAGTGCGGGTTGTCCGGCATCCGCGCGTCCCACTCGGCGTGGAACGCCGCCTGGTCCTGGTCGCCGCCGCTGGAGATGGAGGTCCCCACGAACTCGGCGCCGACGACGTCGGAGTCCGGGTCGGCGAAGTCCTCCTTCAGGTCGCTGACCATGGTGAGATGCCGGTCGCCGGCCAGCACCACGGGGTTGCGCACACGCGCGAACTCGCCCATCAGAGCGTTGCGTTCGGCCTGGTAGCCGTCCCAGGCGTCGTAGTACCAGAGCTTGCCCGGGCCCACCTGCAGATCGGTCTCGGCCATCATGATCTGCGAGGCGATCAGGTTCCAGCGGGTCGGTGAGTGGTGCAGGCCGTCGAGCAGCCACTCCTTCTGCGTGGCGCCCAGCATGGTCGTGGAGGGGTCCTCGGCGCCCGCCTGGCCGGTCGCCTGGTCGCTGCGGAACTGCCGGGTGTCCAGGACGTTCAGCCGGACCAGCCGGCCGAAGTCGAGCCGTCGGTACATCTGGATGTGCGGGCCGTCCGGGACCGCGGCCGCCCGGACCGGCATGTGCTCGTAGTACGCCTGATAGGCGGCGGTCAGCCGGGCCACGAAGGCGTCGTGCGACTGCTTGGCCGGGTCCTGCGGGACCTCGCCGGCGAAGTCGTTGTCGACCTCGTGGTCGTCGAAGGTGACCACCCAGGGAGCCGCCGCGTGCATCGCCGCGAGGTGCGGGTCGGTGCGGTACTGCGCGTAACGGTTGCGGTACTCGACGAGGGTGTACGGCTCTCCGCCGCCCTCGTGCCGGCGCACGGCCGTCGCCGACGGCGCGGACTCGTAGATGTAGTCACCGACGAAGAGGACGAGGTCCGGGTCCTGGCGGAGCATGTCGGCGTACGCCGTGAAGTAGCCGTTCTGCCAGTTCTGGCAGGAGGCCAGGGCGACCCGGAGCGAGCCGCCGCGGCTGTGCGGGTGCGGCGCGGTGCGGGTGCGTCCGACCGGCGAGAGCCGGCCCGAGGCACGGAAGCGGTACCAGTAGGCGCGGTCCGGGCGCAGTCCGCGGACGTCGACGTGGACGCTGTGCCCGTACGCGGGCAGCGCCCGCGCGACGCCCCGCCGTACCGGCTTCCTGAAGCGGGCGTCCTCGGCGACCTCCCATTCCACCGGCACCGCGGTGTCGGGCATGCCGCCGCCGTTCAGCGGGTCGGGAGCGAGTCTGGTCCAGATCACGACGGCGTCGGGCAGCGGGTCCCCGGAGGCCACGCCGAGCGTGAACACCTCCTCGGGCAGGGGCGTTTGGGCGGCGCGGGCGGCGCTGGGCAGCCACAGCTGGGTGGTGGCCGCCGCGCCCAGCACCGCACCCCCGGCGGTGAGAAAGCGGCGTCGATCGCGTGAGAATGCTCCGGTCATCGGCGAACTCCTCTGCTTCGGTGGCCCCTTGGACACCAGAAGGCTCACACGAAGCAACGACACGATCGCTGAACGGAGTTCATCAAGAGCATGACAAATAGGCGAGCAAAGCGCGGCCCGTCGCGGCACGGAGGGCCTTCCGCGCCGCGGCGGGTCCGACGGTCTCCCTGTTTCCGACCGCTCACGGGGTCCGGCGGTCTCCCGGGTTCCGGCCGCCGCTCGGGCCCTGACGAGCGCTCAGTTGCCGAACCTCAGGCGCTCCGCGCCGCCCGGCACCCCGGCGGTGCCCTGGCCGGACGACTTCGCACCGGTGCCGGTGCGAGTGCCGGTGAGTCCGCACGTGGTGCCGGTGAGGCCGCACGCGGTGCCGGTGAGTCCGCACGTGGTGCCGCGCGGGCCGGCGACGGCCACGCGCCCTGTTCTCCGCGCGACGGACTCCGGCACGGTCACGTGCACGCCGGGCGGCCGGAAAGAAGTCGGGCGCGGAGCGGCAACATCCGCATCCGCGCCCTTGACGACTTCCCGGGTCCGAGCGACTCCTAGAACGGCTCGAAGTCGTCGTACTCCTTGTCCGCGTCGTCCCGCTCCGCCTGCTTGTCCCGGCGGCGCTGCGCGGCGGGCCGGGGGGTGTCGAGGCGGTGGTCCTCGCCGCGGCGGCCGAGCATCTCGGCGCCGGCCATGACCGTCGGCTCCCAGTCGAAGACGACCGCGTTCTCCTCGGGGCCGATGGCGACGCCGTCGCCCGAGCGGGCGCCCGCCTTCACCAGCTCCGCCTCGACACCGAGGCGGTTGAGGCGGTCGGCGAGGTAACCGACGGCCTCGTCGTTGTTGAAGTCCGTCTGGCGGACCCAGCGTTCGGGCTTCTCGCCTCGCACCCGGAAGAGGCCGTCCTCCTCCTGGACCACGGTGAAGCCGGCGTCGTCGACCGCCTTCGGGCGGATGACGATCCGGGTCGCCTCCTCCTTGGGCTTGGCGGCGCGAGCCGAGCCGACCACCTCGGCGAGCGCGAACGACAGTTCCTTCAGACCCATGTGCGCGACCGCCGACACCTCGAAGACCCGGTAGCCGCGGGCTTCCAGTTCGGGGCGGACCATCTCGGCGAGGTCCTTGCCGTCCGGTACGTCGATCTTGTTCAGGACCACCATGCGGGGCCGGTTGCCGAGGCCGCCGTACTGCTTCAGCTCCTCCTCGATGATGTCGAGGTCGGTGACCGGGTCACGCTCGGACTCCAGGGTCGCCGTGTCCAGGACGTGCACCAGCACGCTGCAGCGCTCCACGTGGCGCAGGAACTCGAGGCCGAGGCCCTTGCCCTGGCTGGCGCCGGGGATGAGACCGGGCACGTCGGCGATCGTGTAGACCGTCTCGCCGGCCGTCACCACACCGAGGTTCGGGACGAGGGTCGTGAAGGGGTAGTCCGCGATCTTCGGCTTGGCCGCGGACAGGACGGAGATCAGGGACGACTTGCCCGCGCTCGGGTAGCCGACCAGCGCCACGTCCGCGACGGTCTTCAGCTCCAGGACGATGTCCTGGAAGTCGCCGGGCACACCGAGCAGCGCGAAGCCGGGGGCCTTGCGGCGGGCCGAGGCCAGCGCCGCGTTGCCGAGGCCGCCGCGACCGCCCTGGGAGGCGACGTACGACGTGCCGTGGCCGACGAGGTCCGCGAGGACGTTGCCCGCCTTGTCGAGGACGACGGTGCCGTCCGGGACCGGCAGGACCAGGTCCTGGCCGTCCTTGCCGGAACGGTTGCCGCCCTCGCCGGGCTTGCCGTTGGTGGCACTGCGGTGCGGCTTGTGGTGGTAGTCGAGCAGCGTGGTGACGGACTGGTCGACGACCAGCATCACGTCACCGCCGCGGCCGCCGTTCCCGCCGTCGGGGCCGCCGAGCGGCTTGAACTTCTCCCGGTGTACGGAGGCACAGCCGTGGCCTCCGCTACCCGCGGCGACATGCAGCTCGACGCGGTCCACGAAGGTGGTCATGGGGGGTGCCTCCAGCACTTCGGTTACGTCAGTACGTACGGAATGTCTTTTGCGTACTGTATTTCATTGACAACATGCGAAAGGCGGACCCGCTTCCCGTACGGGAAGTGAGGTCCGCCTCGCGTAGGAACCGGTCAGGCGACCGGAACGATGTTCACGACCTTGCGGCCGCGGTGGGTACCGAACTCCACCGCACCGGCGTCAAGGGCGAACAGCGTGTCGTCCTTGCCACGGCCGACGCCGTTGCCCGGGTGGAAGTGGGTGCCGCGCTGGCGGACCAGGATCTCACCGGCGTTGACGACCTGACCGCCGAAGCGCTTCACGCCGAGCCGCTGAGCATTGGAGTCGCGACCGTTCCGAGTGGACGATGCGCCCTTCTTGTGTGCCATCTCTCCTCAGTCCCTTACTTCGCAGCCGCGGGGATCTCAGTGACCTTGATCGCCGTGTACTGCTGGCGGTGGCCCTGACGACGGCGGTAACCGGTCTTGTTCTTGTAGCGAAGGATGTCGATCTTGACGCCCTTGTGGTGGTCCACGATCTCGGCCTGGACCTTGATGCCGGCAAGGACCCACGGGTCGCTGGTCACGGCGTCGCCGTCGACAACGAGCAGGGTCGAGAGCTCGACCGTGTCGCCAACCTTGGCAGTGGAAATCTTGTCAACCTCAACGATGTCGCCGACAGCAACCTTGTGCTGGCGACCACCGCTGCGCACGATGGCGTACACGCGGATCTCTCTCTCACTCGGAACGGAACCCCGCAGTCCAGCCACGCGCAGAAGCGCACGGCCTCTCCCGGGACGCATGGCACCGGGAGGAAAAAAGGTTTACGGGATGCGGCGCGTCTAAGAACACGCCGACGGTCAAGGTTACGGGGCCACGACCGACAGGGTCAAACCAGGTCGGCCCCCGTGGCTGTGCCACCGGTCACGCCGGTGCCCCGGACCGCCCCCGTCCGGCGGGGGGGCGGGGGCCCGGGGTTGTGGGGGCTGGGGGCGGCGTCGGGGTTCCGGCCGGTCTACGACATCGACGCGGACCGGCGTCTGG
>NZ_JBHWEL010000056.1:0-12988 GCF_042734135.1 Streptomyces sp. NPDC059668
GCCGCGCCCCCCCCGGCCCGACACACCCCCCCCCGCCCGCCCGCCGCCCGCGGCGGCCCCCCGCCGCGCCCCCCCCCCCCGCGCGGCGCGCGCCCCCCCTCTTCCGCGGACGTCGCACGCGCACCGGCGCGGCTGTCCGCCACATACATGTCAGGACGTCCAGATGCCGGTGATGTCCTTGCCGGAGGCGGCGTTGCCGGCGTGCGGCAGGCCGTGCATGTCCTCCAGGGTGTGCAGCAGGTCGTAGTGGTTGTAGGTGGTGGTGGACGAGGATCCGGCCGTCACCTGCTGGCCGTAGAGCACCGTGGGGATCTTGTTGCCGCTGAGCCGGTTGTCCTCGTCGAAGGTGACGACGAGCAGGCTGTTGTGGGTCTTGGCCCAGGTGGCGTAGGCGCCCAGGTTGTTCTTCAGCCAGGTGTCCCCGGAGGACACCGAGCAGTCGTGCATGTCGCTGCACAGGTTCGGGACGACGAAGGAGACCTGCGGCAGCGTCGTGTAGTCGGCCGGGAACTGCGTGAAGGTCTTCGCGCTCGACGTCGGCACGTTGCTGAAGCCGAACCACGGGTTGTGCTTCTGCGCGTACTTGCCGCTGCTGCACGTCGTGGAGCCCTGGCTGGGCAGCGTCTCGTTGTAGCTCGCCCAGGTCCTGCCCGCGGCGATCAGCTCGGAGGCGAGGTTCGGCGCGGAGGAGAAGCCGGGCCTGACGCAGCTGTCGTCCGTGACGCCCTGGGTGGAGCCGGAGAACAGGGCGTAGTAGTTGGGCTGGCTCGGGTGCGTCTCGGCGAAGGACTGGGAGAGGTTGGCGCCCCCGGTCCTGAGCGAGTTGATGTACGGGGCGCTGGAGGAGCCGATCACCTGGCTGTACGCGTGGTTCTCGAAGACCACGACGACCACGTGGTCCGGGGTCGGGACCCCGGCCGCGGCATGCGCGGTGGTGGACCCGCCGAGCCCGGTCCACAGTCCGGCCGCGGCCGCGGTGAAGGCGAGGGCGGACGCCACGACGGCACGGCGGCGGCGGTACAGGTTTCTGCCGGACACTTCAGACCTCCGGTGGGGGGGAGAGGTGACGGTGACGATGACAGTGCGAACAGAGCATGTACACGCCAGCATTCGACCGCCTCACGGCACCCGGCCCGGAGGGTGAAGACCTGGTGAACTGCCCGCTTCACCGTCCCTTCGGCGCCCCCGCCCCCCCCGGGTCCCGCCTCCTCCCGGCCGTACGTCAGGCGAAACGCCAGCGCGTCTGGCTGAACGGCTCGCCCTTCCCGAAACCGAACGCGGTCCGCGGCGCCACGGCGAAGACGAACGCGGGACCGTACCTGTCCTGGAACGCTCCGTCCTCGCGCACCTCGAAGCGCCACGCGGCGCCGTACTTCCCCTCCCACGCCTCGGCCAGATCCCGCAGCCGGGCCACGTCGGTCACCCGGACCGCCTCGCCCTCGACGACGAGGTCGCAGCCCTCCGCCCAGGTGTTCACCCCGGTGGTGAGGACGACGTACGGGTTCTCCGCCAGGTTCAGGGCCTTGCGCTCGCCCGCCCCCGTGGCGAAGTGCAACGCCCCGTCCCGCCAGACGCCCAGCAGCGGGGTCACGTGCGGGCGGCCGTCCGGCCGCACCGTCGACAGCCAGTACAGCTCGGCCGCGGCCAGCCGGTCCACGGCCTCCGGCCAGGGGGTCGCCGCCGCCCCCGGACTGCTGTAGCGGGTGTCGACGTCGGTCCTCGGTGATGTGTCCGTCATGGGCTCTCCTCCTGCGCCGACCGTGGGTTCTCCCCCTGCGACGCCATGGTCCCGCCCAGGAGGAGTCCTCGCACGCCCCGGCGCTTCCGCACGCCTCTCCGGTTAGGCTCGGGCTCGTACGACCTTGATCGGACCGGCTGCGACGCTGACCGGACCGGTGGTGCGACTTCGATCCGAGGGAGGCCGAGGATGACGGCGCCGGGGCGCAGAAGCAGTACCTTCACACGGCTGCTGCGGCACGGTTTCACCGATCCCTCGGCGGCCGAGCGGCTCCTGGAGAGCGACCAGCTCGCGCCCATAAAGGCCGATCCGGTGCTCCTCGACGCGCTCGGGAAGACCGCCGACCCGGACCTCGCGCTGCTCGGACTGGTCCGGCTGGTCGAGGCGCAGGGCGGGCGCACGGCCGAGCGCGAACTCCTCGACACCCTGGTCGCCGCCAAACCGCTGCGCGACCGGCTGCTCGGTGTGCTCGGTGCCTCCGCCGCGCTCGCCGACCACCTCGCCCGCCACCCGGGCGACTGGCAGGAACTCGTCACCTACGAACCGCAGGACCTGCACCCCGGAGTGGCGGAGTTCGAGCGCGGACTCGCGGAGGCGGACGACCCCGTCTCGCTGCGCGTCGCCTACCGGCGCTGTCTGCTGTCCATCGCCGCACGCGACGTCTGCGGCACCACCGACCTCGCCCAGACCGCCGCCGAACTCGCCGACCTCGCCACCGCCACGCTGCGCGCGGCCCTCGCCATCGCCCGCCACGCCGCGCCCGGCGACGCCGCGCTGTGCCGGCTCGCCGTCATCGCGATGGGCAAGTGCGGCGGACACGAACTCAACTACGTGTCCGACGTCGACGTCATCTTCGTGGGGGAGGCGGTCGACGGCGCCGACGAGGGCAAGGCGATCCAGGCCGCCACCCGGCTCGCCGCCCACATGATGCGGATCTGCTCCGAGACGACCGTCGAAGGAAGCATCTGGCCCGTCGACGCCAACCTGCGGCCCGAGGGACGCAACGGGCCGCTGGTCCGCACGCTCAGCAGCCACCTCGCCTACTACCAGCGCTGGGCCAAGACCTGGGAGTTCCAGGCACTGCTCAAGGCGCGGCCGGTGGCCGGCGACATCGAACTCGGCGCGGAGTACGTGGCCACGCTCGCGCCGCTCGTCTGGCACGCCGCCGAACGCGAGAACTTCGTCGCCGACGTCCAGAAGATGCGTCGCCGGGTGGTCGAGAACATCCCCGTCGCCGAGGTCGACCGGGAGCTGAAGCTCGGACCGGGAGGACTGCGGGACGTCGAATTCGCCGTGCAGCTCCTTCAGTTGGTGCACGGCCGGGCCGACTCCTCGCTGCGCAGCGGCACCACGCTCGACGCCCTGAAGGCGCTCGCCGCGGGCGGCTACGTGGGGCGCGCCGACGCCGTCCAGCTCGACGACTCGTACCGGTTCCTGAGACTGATGGAGCACCGCATACAGCTCTTCCGGCTGCGGCGGACCCATCTGGTGCCGGAGGACAGCGCCGATCTGCGCCGCATCGGACGGTCGTTGGGCCTGCGCGTCGATCCGGTCGCCGAGCTGAAGCGCGAGTGGAAGCGGCACCGGGCCGTGGTGCGGCGCCTGCACGAGAAGCTCTTCTACCGGCCGCTGCTCGACGCCGTCGCCCAACTCGCCACCGGCGAGGCCCGGCTGAGCGCGGACGCCGCCCGGGAGCGGCTCGTCGCGCTCGGATACGCCGACCCGGCCGCCGCGTTGCGGCACCTGGAGGCGCTGGCCTCCGGCGTCTCGCGCAAGGCGGCCATCCAACGGACCCTGCTGCCCGTGCTGTTGGGATGGTTCGCGGACTCCGCCGAACCCGACGCCGGCCTGCTCAACTTCCGCAAGGTGTCGGACGCGCTGGGCAAGACCCCCTGGTACCTGCGGCTGCTGAGGGACGAGGGCGCGGCGGCCGAGAACCTCGCGCGGGTGCTGTCCGCGGGGCGGCTCGCCCCCGACCTGCTGATGCGCGCCCCGGAGGCGGTCGCGCTGCTCGGCGACGGCGACGGCGGCGGACTGGAGCCGCGCGCCCGCGCGCACCTGGAGCAGGAGGTGCTCGCGGCGGTGGGGCGGGCCGCCGGGGGTGAACAGGCGGTCACCGCCGCGCGCGGGGTGCGGCGGCGGGAGCTCTTCCGGACCGCCGCGGCCGACATCGTCGCCTCCTACGGCACCGAGGAGACGCCCGTCGTCGCCGACCAGGGCGCGCTCGTGGACCAGGTCGGCGGCGCGGTCTCCGACCTGACCGCGGCGACGCTCGCGGGAACGCTCCGGGCCGTGGTGCGGGACGGGTGGGGGGACACCCTGCCCACCCGGTTCGCGGTGATCGCGATGGGACGGTTCGGGGGGCACGAGCTCGGCTACGGGTCCGACGCGGACGTGCTCTTCGTGCACGAACCCCGGGAGGGCGTGGACGAGCACGAGGCGTCACGGGCCGCCAACGCCGTCGTGTCCGAGATGCGGCGGCTGCTCCAGGTGTCCAGCGCGGATCCGCCGTTGCTGATCGACGCGGATCTGCGGCCCGAGGGGAAGTCCGGGCCGCTCGTACGGTCGCTGAAGTCGTACGAGGCGTACTACCGGCGGTGGTCGCTGGTGTGGGAGTCGCAGGCGCTGCTGCGGGCCGAGTTCGTGGCCGGCGACGAGGACCTGGGGCGCCGGTTCATCGAGCTCGTCGATCCGCTGCGGTACCCGGCAGAGGGGCTGGGCGAGGACGCCGTCCGGGAGATACGGCGGCTGAAGGCCCGGATGGAGTCGGAGCGGATGCCTCGCGGGGCGGACCCGACGCTGCACACCAAACTGGGGCGGGGCGGCCTGTCCGACGTGGAGTGGACGGTGCAGCTGTTCCAGCTGCGGCACGGGTGGGACGAACCGGGGCTGCGGACGACGCGGACGCGGGAGGCGCTGGCGGCGGCGTGTGCGGCCGAGCTGGTGTCGGGGGAGGACGCGGCGATCCTCGACGAGGCGTGGGTGCTGGCCACGCGGGTGCGTAACGCGGTGATGCTGGTGCGGGGGCGGGCCGGGGACACGTTTCCTTCCGACGGGCGGGAGCTGGCTGCCGTGGGCCGGTACTTGGGGTACGGGCCCGGTCACGTGGGCGACATGCTCGACGACTATCGGCGGACCACTCGGCGGGCTCGGGCCGTGGTGGACGAGCTGTTCTACGGGGCGTGAGATCGCCGGGTGCCGGGTGCCGGGTGCCGGGTGCGGGTCCGGTGCCGGGTTCGGTGCGGGCGGTGGTGGGGCGGGGCCGTGCCGGTACGTCGAGCCCGTCGCCGCTGGATCAGACGTGGGCCGGGCATGGGAGCCGTTGCTCGATCCGGGCGTAAGCGACGGGCTGCGACGTACCGGCACGGCCCCTCGCGTGCGTCGTCGGGTGTGGGGCCGTGGTGGTTCACGGTCTGGTCGGCCCGATTCGGACGTGACGGTACGGGCCCCTCGCGTGCGGGCGCGCACGGGTGGTGTCGTCAGGCCTTCAGGGGGAGCAGCGGGGCGCCGCGGGTTCCGGGGACCCAGCGTGGGAGTGCGTACGGCGCGGCGCCGTACCAGAGGCGGGTCACCGTGAAGCCGAAGGCCAGGCAGAGCAGGCCGCCCACCGCGTCCAGCCAGAAGTGGTTGGCGGTGGAGACGATGACCAGCAGGGTGGCCGCCGGGTAGAGGAGGCCCAGGATGCGGGCCCACGGCGCCGAGGCCAGGGCGAAGATCGTCAGGCCGCACCACAGCGACCAGCCGATGTGCATCGACGGCATCGCGGCGTACTGGTTCGACATGTGCTTGAGGTCGCCGGAGGCCATCGAACCCCAGGTGTGGTGGACGACGACCGTGTCCACGAAATGGCCGCCGTTCATCAGGCGGGGCGGGGCGAGCGGGAAGAAGTAGTAGCCGACCAGGGCCACCGCCGTCGTGGCGAACAGGGCCAGGCGCGCCGCCGCGTAGCGGCCGGGATGGCTGTGGTACAGCCAGACCAGGACGGCCAGGGTCACCACGAAGTGCAGCGTCGCGTAGTAGTAGTTCATCCCGATGATCAGCCATGTCGCCGAGTTGACGGCATGGTTGACCGACTGCTCGACCGCGATCCCGAGATGGTGCTCCAGGCGCCAGATCCAGTCGGCGTTGCGCAGGGCCTTGCCCCGCTGCTCGGGCACGGCGTTGCGGATCAGCGAGTACGTCCAGTAACTCGCGGCGATGAGCAGGATCTCGAACCAGAAGCGGGGGCGACGCGGCGTCCGCAGACGGCGCAGGAAGTCCCTACCCGCGCGGTCCTCCGCGACGGGGCGTGGAGCGGCCCGGTCCTGGCCTTCCAGTGTCGTCACGGTCGTCTCACCCATAGGCACGAAGTCTGCCAGAAAAGCGTTCCGCGACCGATCATCCCTTGGACGGGTCCTGGCCGCACGTTCTACACCGAACGGACGGCTACGAGTGGCGTAGGGAATCCCTCTCAGGGACGATTCCGGTCCCCAGGGGCCGAAGCGGTCGAACCGCGCACCACCAGTTCCGGCATGAACACGAACTCACTGTGCGGTGCGGGGGTCCCCCCGATCTCCTCCAGCAGCGTTCGCACCGCCGCCTGCCCCATGGCCGGCACCGGCTTGCGGATCGTCGTCAGGGGCGGGTCGGTGAAGGCGATCAGCGGCGAGTCGTCGAAGCCCACGACGGATATGTCCTTCGGTACGTCCAGACCGCGCCCGCGCGCCGCCCGTATCGCCCCGAGGGCCATCATGTCGCTGGCGCAGACGACCGCCGTGCAGTCCCGCTCGATGAGCGCGGCGGCCGCGGCCTGCCCGCCCTCCAGCGTGTACAGCGAGTGCTGGACCAGTCGCTCCTCGACGTCGGCGGGAGCGAGCCCCAGCTGCTCCTGCATCGTGCGCACGAAGCCCTCGATCTTGCGCTGCACGGGCACGAAACGCTTGGGACCCAGCGCGAGCCCGATGTTCGTGTGCCCGAGCGAGACGAGGTGCGTGACCGCCAGGTCCATCGCCGCGCGGTCGTCGGGCGAGATGAACGGCGCCTGCACCTTCGGCGAGAACCCGTCGACCAGGACGAAGGGGACCCCCTGGGCGCGCAGCTGCTCGTAGCGCTGCATGTCCGCCGAGGTGTCCGCGTGCAGTCCGGAGACGAAGATGATGCCTGCGACGCCGCGGTCCACCAGCATCTCGGTCAGCTCGTCCTCGGTGGAGCCGCCGGGGGTCTGGGTCGCGAGGACGGGGGTGTAGCCCTGGCGCGTCAGGGCCTGCCCGATGACCTGCGCCAGCGCGGGGAATATCGGGTTCTCCAGCTCGGGGGTGATCAGGCCCACCAGGCCCTCGCTGCGCTGCCGCAGCCGGACCGGGCGCTCGTAGCCCAGCACGTCGAGCGCGGCCAGGACGGACTGGCGGGTGGTCGCGGCGACGCCGGGCTTCCCGTTCAGGACGCGGCTGACAGTCGCCTCACTGACCCCCGCCTGGGCTGCGATGTCGGCAAGCCGTGTGGTCACGGGATGGGACTGTACCTGCCGGTTCTCGCCCTGCCCACCAACCAGACGCCGTGTGCGGGCGGTTGATCGGCCCGCTCCGGGCTGCTGCGTCATCGCGCTCCCTCGTGTTCTGGTCGGCTCGGCGTCCCGGGCGTGCGCCGCGGGAAGGGGTGGCTCCTGCAAGCGCTGACGGGCCGATGATCCCCGTACCGCGTGGGTATGGCAAGAGCTTGCAGAGTCTTGCACAGGGGCCTGCCGCCTGCTGAACGGCCTCGGACAAGGGTTTCCGTACCATCGCCACCCGGTCACGGGCGAGTAACTCTCGGCAGTCCTTGCACTTTTTTGCTGCAAGGTCTTTCGCGCCGCTTACAACGCTGTTACGTTCACGTCGCCCGGCGGACGCAACGGCGCAGTCGGCAAGTCGGCAAGGGGAGCGGGCGGGACCGCTTCCCCACCCACTCGGGCTTTCACCCTCAAGGAGATCTCATGCGGCGTGGCATAGCGGCCACCGCGCTGGTGGCGTCCCTCGCCCTCGCGGCGACGGCCTGCGGCGGCAGTGACAGCGGCAGCGACAAGTCGGACGGCCCCACCACCATCACCTGGTGGGACACCTCCAACGCCACCAATGAGGCGCCGACGTACAAGGCACTGGCCCAGCAGTTCGAGAAGGCCAACCCGGACATCAAGGTCAAGTACGTCAACGTCCCCTTCGACCAGGCGCAGAACAAGTTCGACACGGCCGCCGGTTCCAAGGGCGCCCCGGACATCCTGCGCTCGGAGGTCGGCTGGACCCCGGCGTTCGCCAAGAAGGGCTTCTTCCTGCCGCTGGACGGCACCGAGGCCCTCGCGGACCAGGCCA
Source organism: Streptomyces sp. NPDC059668 (assembly GCF_042734135.1). Lineage (NCBI taxonomy): Bacteria > Bacillati > Actinomycetota > Actinomycetes > Kitasatosporales > Streptomycetaceae > Streptomyces > Streptomyces sp. NPDC059668. The sequence continues at coordinate 8,062 of NZ_JBHWEL010000056.1, forward strand.
AGTTCCAGCCCAGCCTGATCGAGCAGGCCAAGTTCGACGGCAAGACGTACGGTGTCCCGCTGGTGACCGACACCCTCGCGCTCGTCTACAACAAGGCGCTGTACAAGAAGGCCGGCATCACCGAGGCCCCCAAGACCTGGGACGACCTGAAGAAGGCCGCCGCCACGATCAAGCAGAAGACGGGCGTCGACGGCTACTGGGGCTCGACGCAGGCCTACTACGCGCAGTCGTTCCTCTACGGCGAGGGCACCGACACCGTCGACGCCGCCGCCAAGAAGATCACCGTGAACTCGGCCGCCGCGCAGAAGGCCTACGGGACCTGGCAGGGGCTGTTCTCCGGCAAGGGTCTGCACAAGGCCGACACCACCGCCGACGCCTACGCCCACATCCAGGACGCGTTCGTCAACGGCAAGGTCGCCTCGATCGTCCAGGGACCCTGGGAGATCACCAACTTCTACAAGGGCTCGGCCTTCACGGACAAGACCAACCTCGGCATCGCCACCGTCCCGGCCGGCTCCACCGGCAAGGCGGGCGCCCCGACCGGCGGCCACAACCTCTCGGTCTACGCCGGGTCCGACAAGGCCCACCAGACGGCGTCGCTGAAGTTCGTGAAGTTCATGACCTCGGCCGCCTCGCAGGCCACGATCGCGCTCAAGAACTCCACGCTGCCCACCCGTGACGACGCCTACACCGGCGATGTCAAGGCCGACCCGGGCATCGCCGGGTACCAGACCGTGCTCGCCGCCGCCCAGCCGCGGCCGGCGCTGCCCGAGTACAGCTCGCTGTGGGGCCCGCTCGACACCGAGCTGCCGAAGATCGCGGGTGGCAAGGAGTCCCTGGACAAGGGCCTGAGCAACGCCGAACTGGCGATCGCCAAGCTGGTCCCGGACTTCAGCAAGTGAGTCCGTGTGGCCGTCGGATCCCCTCCCGGGCCCCGGGGGACGGGAGGGGATCCGACGGCCACCGGCGTGAGCACGGCCCCAACCCTGAACTTCCAGAAGGTGTCGAACCATGACAGTCGCCATCGACCGAGCGACCGGAAAGCGTGTCGGTGACCGCGGGTCCCGCCCCGGTCCGCTCCAGCGTCTCAAGCGCGGGTACCAGAAGTACTGGTACGCGTACGCGATGATCGCCCCGGTGGTCGTCGTGCTCGGCGGACTGGTGCTGTATCCGCTGGTGCGGGGCCTCTACCTGACGCTCACGGACGCCAACAGCCTCAACTCCGCGCGCACGATCGGCGTCAACCACATCGACGCCACCTACAAGTTCATCGGCCTCGACAACTACAAGGACATCCTGTGGGGCCCGACGTCGTACGACCGCTTCTGGTCGCACTTCATCTGGACCATCGTGTGGACGGCGCTCTGTGTCGCCCTCCACTACTGCATCGGGCTGGGCCTCGCCCTGCTGCTCAACCAGAAGCTGCGCGGCCGCACCTTCTACCGGCTGCTCCTGGTGCTGCCCTGGGCCGTGCCGACGTTCGTCACCGTCTTCGGCTGGCGCTTCATGCTCGCCGACGGCGGCATCATCAACTCCATGCTCGACGCGGTGCACCTGCCGACGCCGCTGTGGCTGGAGGACACCTTCTGGCAGCGGTTCGCGGCGATCATGGTCAACACCTGGTGCGGTGTGCCCTTCATGATGGTCTCGCTCCTCGGCGGCCTGCAGTCCATCGACGGCACGCTGTACGAGGCCGCGGAGATGGACGGCGCGAACGCCTGGCAGCGGTTCCGCTTCGTCACCCTTCCGGGCCTGAGGTCGGTCAGCTCCACCGTCGTCCTGCTCGGCATCATCTGGACGTTCAACCAGTTCGCCGTGATCTTCCTGCTGTTCGGCAACACCGCCCCGGACGCGCAGATCCTCGTCACCTGGGCCTACTACCTCGGCTTCGGGCAACAGCCACGTGACTTCGCGCAGTCGGCGGCCTACGGCATGCTGCTGCTGGCCATCCTGATCGTCTTCACCTCCTTCTACCGCCGCTGGCTGAACCGCAATGACCAGCAGCTCGCGATCTGAGGCGGGAGTCTCCATGAGTACCACCACCCTTCGGACGTCTCCGGCCGACCAGGTCCCCGGGCCCGGGGAACCGTCCGTCCCGCCCCGCAGGCGCGGGGAGCGCGGGCTCGTCGGCTCGCTCACCTCGCACGGCATCCTGATCGTCGCGAGCCTGATCGCGCTGTTCCCGATCGTCTGGCTGGTCTTCCTGTCCCTCGGCCCGGACAAGGACGACTACCTGCACCCCGGACGCATCTGGGACAAGATGACGTTCGACAACTACACCTTCGTGCTCCAGCACACGAACTTCTTCGAGTGGATGAAGAGCTCGCTCATCGTCTCGCTCGGCACCACGGTCATCGGTGTGCTGGTCGCGGCGACCACCGGCTACGCGGTGTCCCGCATGCGCTTCCCCGGCTACCGGAAGTTCATGTGGGTCCTCCTGGTCACCCAGATGTTCCCGATCGCCGTGCTCATCGTGCCGATGTACGAGATCCTCTCGGACCTCCAGCTCATCGACAGCTACGTCGGTCTCGTCCTCGTCTACTGCTCGACGGCGGTGCCCTACAGCGCCTGGCTGCTCAAGGGCTACTTCGACACCATCCCGTTCGAGATCGACGAGGCCGGACGCGTCGACGGACTGAGCCCCTTCGGCACCTTCTTCCGGCTGATCCTGCCGCTCGCCAAGCCGGGCCTGGCGGTCGCCGCCTTCTACAACTTCATCACCGCTTTCGGCGAGGTCGCGTTCGCCTCCACGTTCATGCTCGACGACTCGAAGTACACCTTCGCGGTCGGCCTCCAGAGCTTCGTCAGCGAGCACGACGCGCAGCGCAACCTGATGGCCGCCACGGCGGTGCTGATTGCGATACCCGTCTCGGCGTTCTTCTACCTCGTGCAGAAGAACCTCGTCACCGGTCTCACCGCCGGCGGAACGAAGGGCTGACCCGCCCGGAAGCCCCCAGGCTCCCGCGCGCTCGCCGCGCGCGGGTGGCGGCCGCGGTGTCCATCCGACCCCGCCGGCACCGCGGCCGCCTCGTTCCGCCACCCCGACGACGCACCTCCCTCCCCGAGCCCCGGGCCTCGCCCCGGGCGAAGGGGGAGACCCCACCTCGAACTCCTCCCCATGCCCGGCTCCGGCCGGGCGGGGGACCCCCACCGCATCAAGGACGCCATGAGCCAGCACTCCGCCGACCAGGCCCCGAACTCCGCCCTCGCCACCGTCGCCACCCGTCGCGACTGGTGGCGCGACGCGGTGATCTACCAGGTCTATCCGCGCAGCTTCGCCGACAGCAACGGCGACGGCATGGGCGACCTGGAGGGCGTACGTTCCCGACTGCCCTACCTGCGCGACCTCGGTGTGGACGCCGTGTGGCTCAGCCCCTTCTACGCCTCCCCGCAGGCCGACGCCGGATACGACGTGGCGGACTACCGGGCCGTCGACCCCATGTTCGGCAGCCTCCTGGACGCCGACGCCCTCATCCGTGACGCCCACGGCCTGGGCCTGCGGATCATCGTCGACCTCGTTCCCAACCACTCCTCCGACCAGCACGAGTGGTTCAAGCGCGCCCTGCGCGAGGGCCCCGGGTCCGACCTGCGCGACCGCTACCACTTCCGCCCCGGCAAGGGCGCGGACGGTGAACTGCCGCCCAACGACTGGGAGTCCATCTTCGGCGGGCCCGCCTGGACCCGGGTCACCGAGCCGGACGGCACCCCGGGCGAGTGGTACCTGCACCTCTTCGCGCCCGAGCAGCCGGACTTCAACTGGGAACACCCGGCCGTGGGCGACGAGTTCCGCTCGATCCTGCGGTTCTGGCTCGACATGGGCGTCGACGGCTTCCGCATCGACGTCGCGCACGGACTGGTGAAGGCGGAGGGACTGCCCGACCTCGGCGACCACGACCAGCTGAAGCTGCTGGGCAACGATGTCATGCCGTTCTTCGACCAGGACGGTGTGCACGAGGTCTACCGGCAGTGGCGCACGATCCTCGACGAGTACTCCGGCGAGCGCATCTTCGTCGCCGAGGCGTGGACGCCCACCATCGAGCGCACCGCGAACTACGTCCGCCCCGACGAGCTGCACCAGGCCTTCAACTTCCAGTACCTGGGCACCCACTGGGACGCGGCCGAGCTGCGCTCGGTGATCGACCGCACCCTCGACGCGATGCGCCCGGTCGGCGCCCCCTCCACCTGGGTGCTGTCCAACCACGACGTGACCCGGCACGCCACCCGGTTCGCCAACGAGGCGGGCCTCGGTACCCAGATCCGCACCGCGGGCGACCGGGAGCTCGGGCTGCGCCGGGCCCGCGCGGCGACCCTGCTGATGCTGGCGCTGCCCGGCTCCGCCTACCTCTACCAGGGCGAGGAGCTCGGCCTGCCCGACGTCGTCGACCTGCCCGACGAGGTGCGCCAGGACCCCGCCTACTTCCGGGGCGCCGGCCAGGACGGGTTCCGCGACGGCTGCCGGGTGCCGATCCCGTGGACCCGGACGGGTTCCTCGTACGGCTTCGGCGGCGGAGGCAGCTGGCTGCCGCAGCCCGCCGAGTGGGCGGAGCTGAGCATCGAGGCGCAGACCGGCGTGGCGGGCTCCACGCTGGAGCTGTACCGCGACGCGCTCGCCGTGCGGCGTGAGCGGTCCGACCTCGGGGCGGGCGACAGCGTCGGCTGGCTGGACGCGCCCGACGGTGTGCTCGCCTTCCGCCGGGGCGCGTTCGTCTGCACCGCGAACACCGGGAGCGAGTCCGTGACCGTCCCGGCGTACGGCAGGGTGCTCGTCGCGAGCGGCGAGGTGACCCTGTCGGGGGACGGCGAGGCGACGCTGCCGGCCGACACGACCGTGTGGTGGGCAGCCTGACCCTCCCGCCACGACGGCTGAGTGGTGGGGGCGGGGGGAGCGCGCCGCGGGGCCCCCGAGTTTAAGAGTGTGTAAAAAAAA
>NZ_JBHWEL010000056.1:12998-20322 GCF_042734135.1 Streptomyces sp. NPDC059668
GGTCCTCGCCCTGCTCGCGGCCGGCCTCGCCCTGCTCGCGGCCTTCGTGTGGTGGGGGCGGGGGGGCCCCCGCCCCCCCCGGCCCGGGCCCACCACTTTTTTACGCGTTGAAATCCCTTACGACATCTTGCTGAAACTTGACGGCAAGAGATACGTTCCGGCACACGCCCGACTGATTCACCGGGCAACTTCCCTCCAGGGCCCCCCACTTGCACCCCGGAGCCCCGGTCACCCGCACCCGCACACCCCCACCGCACAATGACGTGCAGGAGATGACATGGCCAAGAGAACCCTTGCCACCGCGCTCGCGCTCGCCGCGGGCATGGCGGCCACGGTGGTCCTGCCCAGCGGCACCGCCCAGGCCTCCCCGCCCGGCACCAAGGACGTCACCGCGGTCCTGTTCGAGTGGAAATTCGACTCCGTCGCCAAGGAGTGCACCAACACCCTCGGCCCCGCCGGATACGGCTACGTCCAGGTGTCCCCGCCCGCCGAGCACATACAGGGCTCGCAGTGGTGGACCTCCTACCAGCCCGTGAGCTACCGCATCGCCGGCCGGCTGGGTGACGCCACCGCCTTCAGGAACATGGTCGGCGCCTGCCACGCGGCCGGGGTGAAGGTCGTCACGGACACGGTGATCAACCACATGTCGGCCGGTTCGGGCACCGGAACCGGCGGGTCCTCGTACACGAAGTACAACTACCCGGGCCTGTACTCCTCGTACGACATGGACGACTGCACCGCCAGCATCAGCGACTACACCAACCGCGCCAACGTGCAGAACTGCGAACTCGTCGGCCTCGCCGACCTGGACACCGGCGAGGAGTACGTCCGGTCCACCATCGCCGGGTACCTGAACACCCTGCTCGGCTACGGAGTCGACGGCTTCCGCATCGACGCGGCCAAGCACATCCCGGCCGCCGACCTCGCGAACATCAAGTCCCGGCTGAGCAACCCGTCGGCGTACTGGAAGCAGGAGGTCATCTACGGCGCCGGCGAGGCGGTCCAGCCCACCGAGTACACCGGCAACGGCGACGTCCAGGAGTTCCGCTACGCCTACGACCTCAAGCGGGTCTTCAACAACGAGAACCTCGCCTACCTGAAGAACTACGGCGAGGGCTGGGGCTATATGAACAGCTCCGTCGCGGCCGTCTTCGTCGACAACCACGACACCGAGCGCAACGGCTCGACCCTCAACTACAAGGACGGCGCGAACTACACCCTCGCCAACGTCTTCATGCTCGCCTACCCGTACGGCGCCCCCGACATCAACTCCGGCTACGAGTGGTCGAACGCGGACGCCGGACCGCCCAACGGCGGGACCGTCAACGCCTGCTGGCAGGACGGCTGGAAGTGCCAGCACGCCTGGCCCGAGATCAAGTCGATGGTCGCCTTCCGCAACACCACCCGCGGGCAGGCGCTGAGCAACTGGTGGGACGACGGCAACGACGCCATCGCCTTCGGCCGCGGCACCAAGGGCTTCGTCGCCATCAACCACGAGACCTCGTCCCTGAGCCGTACCTACACGACCTCCCTCGCGGCGGGCACCTACTGCAACGTGCAGAACAACACGCAGGTCACGGTGAACGGCTCGGGGCAGTTCACGGCAACCCTGGGCGCCAACACGGCACTCGCGATCTACGCGGGCAAGACCAGCTGCTGAAAAGTCTTTCCGCATGTTGCAAGACTCTTGCTGTAAACCTTGCGTGAGCGATACGGTCACGCGGGCGTTCGGCACCGGAGCCGGAACGCAGCGCGGGGTCGGACCCATCTGCGCCGTAATCGCTAGGAGTTCACACCGGTGGACCTGATACCGAGAGGGCCGGCGCACCGCCCCGGCCGTTCCAGGCTGCGCGCGGCCGTCCTCGCCGCCGCGCTCGCCGTATCGCTCGCGCAACCCCTCGCGGCGCGGGCCGAGACCCCGCCCGCACCCCCGTCCGACGCGAAGCTCGCGGCCGAGCCCGCGCGGCACGACGCCACCCGCGACCAGTTCTACTTCGTGATGCCGGACCGCTTCGCCAACGGCGACAAGGCCAACGACGAGGGCGGACTGACCGGTTCACGGCTGTCGACCGGATACGACCCGACCGACAAGGGCTTCTACCAGGGCGGCGACCTGAAGGGCCTGACGAAGCGGCTCGACTACATCAAGGGCCTCGGCACCACCGCCATCTGGATGGCGCCGATCTTCAGGAACCAGCCCGTGCAGGGCACCGGCAAGGACGCCTCGGCCGGCTACCACGGCTACTGGATCACCGACTTCACCCAGGTCGACCCGCACTTCGGCACCAACAAGGACCTGGAGAGGCTGATCTCCACGGCCCACGCCAAGGGCATGAAGGTCTTCTTCGACGTCATCACCAACCACACGGCCGACGTCGTCGACTACCAGGAGAAGTCCTACGACTACCTCTCCAAGGGCGCCTTCCCCTACCTGACCAAGGACGGCCGGCCCTTCGACGACGCCGACTACGCGGACGGCACCCACGGCTTCCCGTCCGTGGACACCGGCTCCTTCCCGCGCACGCCCACCGTGCCCGCCGCGAAGAAGAGCGCCAAGGTCCCGTCCTGGCTCAACGACCCGGCCATGTACAGCAACCGGGGTGACTCCACCTACGCGGGCGAGTCCACCACGTACGGTGACTTCTCCGGTCTCGACGACCTGTGGACCGAGCGTCCCGAGGTGGTCAGCGGCATGGAGAAGATCTACGAGCGCTGGGTGAAGGACTTCGGCATCGACGGCTTCCGGATCGACACCGTGAAGCACGTGAACATGGAGTTCTGGACGCAGTGGGCGACCGCCCTCGACGCGTACGCCGCCCGGCACGGCCGCAAGGACTTCTTCATGTTCGGCGAGGTCTACTCCGCCGACACCTCGGTCACCTCTCCGTACGTCACCGAGGGCCGGCTCGACGCCACCCTCGACTTCCCCTTCCAGGACGCGGCCCGCTCGTACGCCTCCCAGGGCGGCAGCGCGAAGAAGCTGGCGTCGGTGTTCGGGGACGACTACAAGTACACGACCGACAAGGCCAACGCGTACGAGCAGGTCACCTTCCTCGGCAACCACGACATGGGCCGCATCGGCTACTTCCTGGAACAGGACGACCCGAAGGCCACCGACGCCGAACTGCTGAAGAAGGACGAGCTCGCCAACGAGCTGATGTTCCTCAGCCGCGGCAACCCCGTCGTCTACTACGGCGACGAGCAGGGCTTCACCGGCTCCGGCGGCGACAAGGACGCCCGGCAGACGATGTTCGCCTCGAAGGTCGCCGACTACCTCGACGACGACGAGATCGGCACCGACCGCACCCACGCGAGCGACGCCTACGACACGAGCGCCCCGCTCTACCGGCGGATCAGCGCTCTCTCCAAGCTCCGCAAGGCCAACCCGGCCCTCGCCGACGGCGTCCAGACGGAGCGCTACGCCGCGGACGGCGCGGGCGTGTACGCCTTCTCCCGCACGGACGCCAAGTCCGGCACCGAGTACGTCGTCGCCGTGAACAACGCCGACGACGCCGAATCGGCCACGTTCGCGACGGGTTCGGCGGGCATGGACTTCCGCGGCATCTACGGCACCTCCGCCGCCGTGCGCAGTGACGCCGACAAGAAGGTCACCGTCACCGTCCCGGCCGGCTCGGCGATCGTCCTCAAGGCCGCGGGCCGGCTCGCCGCCCCCGCCACGAAGCCGGCGCTGACCCTGAAGGCCCCCGACGCGGGTGCCACCGGCACCGTCGAGCTCGGCGCCGACGTCACCGGCGGGCAGCTCGACCGCGTCGTCTTCGCCGCCCAGGTCGGAACCGGCGCGTGGCGCACCCTCGGCTCCGCCGACCACGCCCCGTACAAGGTCACCCAGGCCATCGGCAAGGACGTACCGGCCGGAACGCCCCTGCGTTACAAGGCCGTCGTCGTCGACTCGGCGGGCCGCACCGCGAGCGCGACGGCCGCCTCGACCACCGGCACCCCGCCCGCCGCGGAGATCCCGACGGCCTCCTCCCGCGACTACGCGATCGTCCACTACCAGCGCACCGACGACGACTACACCGACTGGCGGCTCTACGCCTGGGGCGACCTCGCCGACGGCGAGGCCACGACCTGGCCCGCCGGCCACGACTTCGTCGGACGCGACGCCTACGGCGCCTTCGCCTACGTCAAGCTGAAGCCCGGTGCCTCCACCGTCGGCTTCCTCGTCATCGACAAGGACGGCAACAAGGACGTCGCCGCCGACCGCGCCATCGACGTCACGAAGACCGGCGAGGTCTGGCTCCAGCAGGGCAAGGAGCCGGTCCTCACCGAACGGCCCGACCTCCCGGCCCAGGACAAGACCAAGGCCGTACTCCACTACCACCGTGCCGACGGGGACTACACCGGCTGGGGCCTGCACACCTGGACCGGCGCCGCGACGCCCACGGACTGGACCAAGCCCCTCCAGCCGGTGCGCACCGACGCCTACGGGGCGGTCTACGAGGTGCCGCTCGCCGAGGGCGCGACCAGCCTCAGCTACATCCTCCACAAGGGCGACGAGAAGGACCTGCCCAGCGACCAGTCCCTCGACCTGACCGCGAACGGCTACGAGGTGTGGCTGCTGAACGGCCAGGAGAAATACCTCCTCCCGCAGCCCGCGGGCAGCGCGGCCGCCCTCGACCTGACCACCGCCAAGGCGGTCTGGATCGACCGGGACACGGTCGCCTGGAACGGCTCCGACGCCGCCGTGTCCACCCAGCTCCTCTCCTCCCGCGACGGCTCGATCGCCGTCAAGGACGGGACGCTCACCAGCGACGACGAGCGCTGGCTGCGGCTGGCGAAGACCACCCTGACCGACGCCCAGAAGGCCGCGTTCCCGCACCTGAGGACGTACACCGCCTGGTCGGTCGACCCGCGTGACCGCGGCCGGGTCCGGGCGTCGCTCGGCGGCCAGCTCGTCGCCTCGCAACGCGCGGCGAACGGCGCCGTGCTGGCGGCGACCGGCGTGCAGACCGCCGGCGTGCTGGACGACCTGTACGACGCGAGGAAGGCGCGGCTCGGACCGGTCTTCCACGACGGCGTCCCCACCCTGTCGGTGTGGGCCCCGACCGCGCAGTCGGTGAGCCTCGACCTCGACGGCAGCACCGTCGCGATGCGGCGGAACGACACCACCGGCGTCTGGTCCGTCACGGGCAGCCGGTCCTGGACGGGCAAGCCCTACCGCTACGTCGTGAAGGTGTGGGCGCCGACCGTCGGCAAGGTCGTCACCAACAAGGTCACCGACCCGTACTCGGTCGCGCTGACCACCGACTCCGAACGCAGCCTGGTCGTCGACCTGGACGCCAGGTCCCTCGCCCCGTCCGGCTGGTCCTCGCTGAAGAAGCCGAAGGCCGTGCCGCTGCGCGACGCGCAGATCCAGGAACTGCACGTCCGGGACTTCTCGGTGGAGGACAGGACCGTCCCCGCGAAGGACAAGGGCACCTACCTCGCCTTCACCGACAAGAACAGCGACGGCTCGAAGCACCTGAGGCAGCTGGCCGCGTCCGGCACCTCGTACGTGCACCTGCTGCCCGCCTTCGACCTCGCGACCGTCCCCGAGAAGAAGGCGGACCGGACGAGCACCGACTGCGACCTCGCCTCCTACCCGGCCGACTCCGAGAAGCAGCAGGAGTGCGTCGCGAAGACCGCCGCGAAGGACGCCTACAACTGGGGCTACGACCCGTACCACTACACGGTCCCCGAGGGGTCCTACGCCACCGACCCCGAAGGCACCGCCCGCACGGTCGAGTTCCGGAAGATGGTCAAGTCGCTCAACGAGGACGGCCTGCGCGTCGTCATGGACGTCGTCTACAACCACACCGCCGCGAGCGGCCAGGCCGACACCAGCGTCCTCGACCGGATCGTCCCCGGCTACTACCAGCGGCTGCTCGCCGACGGGTCCGTCGCCAACTCCACCTGCTGCGCGAACACGGCGACCGAGAACGCCATGATGGGCAAGCTCGTCGTCGACTCGATCGTCACCTGGGCCAAGGAGTACAAGGTCGACGGCTTCCGCTTCGACCTCATGGGACACCACCCCAAGGCCAACATCCTGGCGGTCAGGAAGGCCCTCGACGCACTCACCGTCGCGAAGGACGGGGTCGACGGCAAGAAGATCATCCTGTACGGGGAGGGCTGGAACTTCGGCGAGGTCGCCGACGACGCGCGCTTCGTGCAGGCCACCCAGGAGAACATGGCCGGCACCGGCGTCGCGACCTTCTCCGACCGGGCCCGCGACGCCGTCCGCGGCGGCAGCCCCTTCGACGAGGACCCCGGAGTCCAGGGCTTCGCGTCGGGCCTGTTCACCGACCCCAACTCCTCGTCCGCCAACGGCACACCGGCCGAACAGAAGGCCCGCCTGCTGCACTACCAGGACCTCATCAAGGTCGGCCTCACCGGCGACCTGGCCGCGTACCGCTTCACCGACTCCGCGGGCAAGGAGGTCACGGGCTCCGGCGTCGACTACAACGGCCGGCCGGCCGGGTACGCCGAGGCGCCGGGCGACGCGCTGGCCTACGCCGACGCGCACGACAACGAGTCCCTGTACGACGCGCTCACCTACAAGCTGCCGGCCACCACGAGCCCGGACGACCGGGCGCGCATGCAGGTGCTCGCCATGGCGACGGCCACCCTCTCCCAGGGTCCGTCCCTCTCCCAGGCCGGCTCCGACCTGCTGCGCTCCAAGTCCCTCGACCGCAACTCCTTCGACAGCGGCGACTGGTTCAACGCCGTCCACTGGGACTGCCGCGACGGCAACGGATTCGGGCGCGGGCTGCCGATGGCCGCCGACAACCAGTCCAAGTGGCCTTACGCCAAGCCACTGTTGAGCACCGTCAAGGTCGGCTGCGGACAGATCGAGGGCAGCTCGGCCGCGTACCAGGACCTGCTGAGGATCCGGACCGGCGAGAGCGTCTTCTCGCTCGCCACGGCCGGCCAGGTGCAGTCGAAGCTCTCCTTCCCGCTGTCCGGCAAGGACGAGACACCCGGAGTGATCACGATGAAGCTCGGCGACCTCGTCGTCGTCATCAACGCGACACCCCAGCGCCAGGAACAGCGGATCGGCTCGCTGTCCGGGACCCGTTACGCGCTGCACCCGGTGCAGAGGGCGGGCGCCGACCCCGTCGTGAAGTCCGCCGCGTACACGAAGGAGACGGGAACCTTCGCCGTTCCGGCACGGACTGTGGCCGTCTTCTCCCTGACCTCCTGAGAAGGGCATTACCTTGGTGGGGGGGGCGGGGGCCCGGGGGGGGGCCCCCCCCCGGGGGGGGGGGGGGGTTGGTGGGCCACCCACGCGGTACTGGTGGCGGACCCCGGGGGGGGGGTGGGC
>NZ_JBHWEL010000056.1:20332-28585 GCF_042734135.1 Streptomyces sp. NPDC059668
CGCCCGGTTTGTGGTAGTATTCCCCCTCACCCTCTTTTTCTTTCATCCTGTGGGGGGGCGGCCGCGTCACCCCCCCCCCCCCACCGGCAGGCCCGAGGCTTTCAGTTGGACGGCAACAGCAGAAGGAACGGGTCGACCACCGTGCTGGTCGTCGACGACGTGGCGGCCGACCGGCTCGCCATGAGCGCGCTGCTGCGCGGCGACGGCCACGAGGTCGTTCCCGTCGCCACCGCCGCGGACGCGCTGCGCGAACTCGGCACCCGGCTGCGCGAGGGCACCCTGCCGGACGTGCTCCTCGTCAACGTGCGGCTGCCGGACATGACCGGCTTCGAACTCTGCCGCCGGCTCAAGACGCACCAGGTCCTGGCCGCGCTGCCCGTGGTGCACCTCGCGGCCGCCGGCGCGGCCCAGGGCGACCGCCGCCGCAGCGTGGACTCCGGCGCCGAGGCCTGTCTGACCACGCCGGCCGAACCGGAGGAGATCCGGACGGTCGTACGGGCCGTGGTGCGCGCGGCCCGGCTGCGGGCGGACGACCAGGCGCTGATACGACGGCTGACGCTGCTGTCCGAGACGATCGTCACCGTCCAGGCCGCACGCAGCCTCGACGAACTCGTCGACGCGGCCGCCGAGGGCACCGCCCGGCTCACCGGCCTGCCGGCCGTCGTGTTCGTCCTCGGCCCGGAGGGCGAGCTGTACCGGGGCATGTCCCCGAAGCGGATCGGCCTCGCGCTGCCCGGCCGCGGCGCACACGACGCCGTGGCCCAGCTGATCGGCAGACTCGGGGCGGGCAGGGCCGTCGTGCACCGCACCGTCGTCCACGCGCCGCTGTGGCCCGCCGGGTTCTTCCGGCCCGGTGTCCAGGACGACGCCCGGCTGGTGCTCGCCCAGGGCGGCAAGGCGCCGGTGTGCCTGGCGACGCCGGTACGCGACTCGCGCCCGCAGAGCCCCGCCGACGAGGCGGGCGTGGCACGGCTCGCCCAGGCCACCGCGCTCGCCGCCGAGCCGCTGCTGATGTACGAGGTCGAGCGCCATGTCGCCCTCACCCTCCAGCGCAGCTTCCTGCCCCAGCCGGACAAACTGCCCGACCTGCCCGGTGTCGACATCGCGGTGCGCTACGAACCCGCCTCCCAGCAGGCCGAGATCGGCGGCGACTTCTACGCGGCACTGCGCACCGACGAGGGCGTCCTGGCCGCGGTCGGCGACGTCGTCGGTCACTCGCTGGACGCGGCCACCGTGATGGTCGAGATCCGGCACGCGCTGCGCGCCTACTGCGTCGACGACAGCGACCCGGCCGTCCTCGCCGAGCGCCTCGACCGGATGCTCCAGCGCTACCACCCCGAGGTCACCGCGACCGTCTGCCTGATGCTGGTCGAGCCGGACACCGGGCGGGTACGCATCGCCAACGCGGGCCACATCCCGCCGTTGATCGTGCGTGGTTCGGGCGGTGCCGACTACGCCAAGGCCCACGGTCCGCTGCTCGGCCTCGGCCTCGCGGTGAACCGTCCGACGCCCACCGAACTGTTCCTGGAGCCCCTGGACCGGCTCCTCGTGGTCACCGACGGCCTGATCGAGACCCGGGGCACGGACCTCGCGGTCTCCATGGAACGTCTGCGCGCGGCCGTCGCCGACGCCCCGCCCGGGGTGCGCCCCCTGTGCGACATGCTCCTGGACCGCTTCGGGCAGGACCGCGAGGACGACGTCGCGATGCTGGCACTCCAGCTCAGGCCGGGGCAGGCCAGGCCCTAAGGTGAGTTCGTTGACCTAGAACGGGAGTGCTCATGCCGCAGATCACCGTCGACTACTCCGCCGCGCTCGACGAGTCCTTCGACCGGCGCGGGTTCGCGCTCGCGCTGCACCCGGTGGTGGTCGAGACGGCGGCCGCGCGGATCGAGGCGTGCAAGACGCGGTTCCGCCCGACCGGGGACAACGTGGTGGGAGCGGAGGCGGAGGGACACGCCGTCGTGCACGTCACGCTCGCCCTGCTCGCCGGCCGCAGCGAGGAGACCAAGGTCCGGCTCACCGAGTCGGCGCTGGAGCTGCTGCGCAAGTACGTCGAGCCCGTCGACGGCCTCGTGCTGCACGTCTCCGCCGAGGTCCGGGACCTCGACCCGTCGTACCGCAAGTCCGAGGGGTAGGGCGGCCGAGGCCCGCGCCTACGCCTGCGGGGGCGCGGCCAGCGCGATGAGCCGGACGGCGAGGTCGGTGAACGGCCCGTCGCCCGGCTCGCCCTGGAGCGCACCGCGCAGCAGCGTGCCCAGCTCCTCGTCCCGGGCGGCGCTCACCGCGGCCAGCGCCGCGAAGTCGTGCACGAGCTGCACCTCCAGCTCGGCGCGCGGAATCCGCCGGCCGTCCAGCCAGATCAGCGCCGTCGACTCGACCAGCGAGATCCAGGAGCGGATCACCAGCTCCAGCCGGGCGGGCGGGTCCTCGACCTTGAGATGCGACAGGATCTGGACGTACGCGGCCTGCCGTACCGCGTCGACGAGCGCGTTCGTCTTCGAGGAGCCGACCGCGGGGCCGCCGCGCATCAACGCGGAGAAACCGGGCCCGTGGTCGTCCACGAAGTCGAAGAACCGGCGCATCACCCGCAGCAGCCGCGCGCCCAGCGGCCCCTCCGGGGGCTCCACGAACCGGCTCGCGAGATCGTCCGCGGCGCGCTGCAACGCGGCCTCGTACAGGCTGAGTTTGCCGGGGAAGTAGTGGTAGACCAACGGGCGCGAGATGCCGGCCGCCGAGGCTATCTCGTCGATGGAGACCTCGTCGGGCGAGCGTCGGCTGAAGAGATCGAGGGCGACGCCGATCAGCTGCTGCCGCCGCTCCTCGACACCCATCCTGCGGCGTACCCCGGTTGTCATGCGAACACCTTACCGATCGGATCCGGCCGGGAACGGGCCGGAGCGACCATGGTCGTTCACATGTCAAGGACGAGGCGGTCACCCCGTGCCCGGGACACACAGATCAGCATCGAGTCGCCACGCTCCGTGTCCGTGAGCAGTTCGTCGCGGTGGTCGATCTCGCCCTCCAGGACGCGTTGTTGGCAGGTTCCGCAGAATCCCTGCTCACAGGAGTAGAGGGTGCCGGGCAGTTCGGCCCGTACGGCGGCGAGCAGGGTGGAGCCGGCCGGCACGGTCACCGTCCGTGCGCTGCGGCGCAGTTCGGCCTCGAAGGCGCTGTCGCCGTCAGCCGCGGCCGGAGTGCGCGCGGTGAAGCGCTCCAGGTGCAGCGCGGCCCCCTCCGGCAGCCGTGCCCCGACCGCCGCCATCAGCCCCTGCGGCCCGCAGCAGTGGACCGCCGTTCCCTCCGGCAGGTCCGTGAACAGCGCGTCGAGGTCCGGCCGTCCGTCCACGTCCCCGGCCACGACGGTGACCCGCGCCGGGTCCAGCTTCTCGATCTCCGCCAGGAACGGCATCGACGCCCGGGTGCGCCCGCAGTACAACAGCCGCCAGTCCGCGCGGCCCTGGACCGCCCGCAGCATCGGAAGGAGGGGGGTGATCCCGATGCCGCCCGCGACGAAGACGTATGCGGGTGCCTGGGCGAGCGGGAACCGGTTGCGCGGTCCGCGCACCTCGACCGTCATGCCCTCCCGGAGCCGTTCGTGGATCTCGCGCGAGCCGCCCCGCCCGTCCTCGGCCAGCCGCGCCGCGACGGTGTACGACGAGGTGTCCGCGGGATCGCCGCACAGCGAGTACTGCCGTACGAGCCCGGAGGGCAGCACCAGTTCGAGGTGGGCACCGGGTTCCCAGCGCGGCAGACCGTGCCCCTCCAGGCGCAGTTGTACGACACCGTCGGCGATCCGCTCGTGTCCGGTGACCGTGAGCCGCAGGGCCCGGGAGCGCGGCCGGCCGGAGACCGGCTCCTCCAGGGCGGGCAGCGGCCACAGCGGCGAGGCCCCGATCCGGCGGCGCAGCGCGCGCCGGAGGAGCAGGGCCGTACCCGCGACGGCCGCGACGGTCCGCAGCCGGGGCGTCACGCGCCCTCCTCGGCCGTGGCCGCGGCCCTCGCGGCGGGCGAGGTGGCCAGATAGGCGACGGCCTGCGCGGTGGACCCCTCCTGGGACGGGTGGTAGGACCGGCTGAGGTAGCGCGGGATGGACCTGAGCATGTCCCCGGTCGCCGGCAGCACACCCTGCTGTCCGCTCCGGTGGAAGTCCTTGAAGCCGGCCCGGCCCGCCGTCAGGGTCGGGTCGTTCTCCATGAAGAACCGCGCCCCCCGCTGCCACAGGAAGACGAGCGCGGTGAAGGCGGTGGCCCAGGTCCGCACGCGCCGCCGGTAGCCCCCGTCGACGTGCATGAACAGCTCGAAGGCGACCGAGCGGTGCTCGACCTCCTCCGCGCCGTGCCAGCGCAGCAGGTCCAGCATGGTCGGATCGGCGCCCCGCCGGTCCAGCTCCTCGGCGTTCAGCACCCAGTCGCCGAGGAAGGCGGTGTAGTGCTCGATCGCGGCGATGATCGCGACCCGCTCCATCAGCCACCATCTGCGGGCCCGGCCCGGGGGGAGGGTGCGGTCGCCGAGCAGCTTCTCGAAGAGCCAGTCGACCTGGGCGGTGTAGGGCGTGGGGTCGAGCCCGAGTTCCCTGAGGTGGGGGAGGACCTCGTCATGGGCCTGCGAGTGCGTCGCCTCCTGCCCGATGAACCCGATCACGTCCTCGCGCAGCCGTTCGTCCCTGATGTGGGGCAGCACCTGCCGGTAGACGTGGACGAACCAGCGTTCACCGGCGGGCAGCAGCAGGTGCAGCACGTTGATCGTGTGGCCGGCGAACGGGTCTCCCGGCACCCAGTGCAGGGGTGTGTCCTCCCAGGAGAACGACACCTTCCGCGCCTTGAGCGGGGTCCGCTCCGATGCGACCGGCCGAGGCGGTCGGGCCTGCGTATGAGACATGGCGTCAATGTACTGACGAGTAGCGCGGGGGAGAACCCCTCTGCGCCCACTTGTTGACACGAACGTCAACTAGGACGCGTGCCCTTTCCCGCCGCGCTGCCCCACTGGTCCGGCACGAGCGGGCGGGCGGGACTTTCGCGGCACGCCCTAACGCAGCCCGGTGACCGACCTGCCGTCCGTGAGGTTCGCCCGCAGCCCGGCCTGGGCCCCCTGTGTGGTCCGTACGGCGAGCAGGGGGCCCCGCGCGGATCCGGTGACCCCGCCGGTCGCGGTGACCGACGCGGTTCCCTTGCTGCCGGCCGCGAGCAGGTACCAGGCACCGGTACCCGACTTCCACAGCACACCCGCCAGCACATGGGAGTCACGGGCGCCGCAAGCGGGCGAGTCCTCCGCCTTCGCCGCGACCGCCCCGTACGTACCGCCCGGGGTGTGGAACTGGGCCAGGACACGGGTCCCGTCACCCCGCCAGGTGTCGGCCCGTGTGCACACCCAGGCCGCTTCCCCGCTCGCGTCCGGCAGCGCCTGGCGCGCGTACTGCCACGCGTTCACCGACCGCACGCCCTCGGACCGCAGGGAGACGAGCGAGCAGGCGAACGGCGCCCAGTTCCCCAGCGCCGCAGCGCCGGTGGCCTCGTGGGGCGCCGCGGGCGGTCCGGAGGTCAGATGGGCCGGGGTCAGCTCGCCGAGGTCGGTCATCAGCCGGGTGCCGGTGGCGTCGGTCAGCTGAAGCGCGTTCCACGACGTGCACGCGCCCGCCCGGGCGGGACCCGTCAGCGGGGAGGTGGCGCCGTCGGCCGACAGGGTGAGGGCGGTCGGGCCCGCGGCCGGTTTCATCAGGTCGCGCTGGGCGGCCCCGGTCACCCAGGGAGCTGTCAGATAGCGGACGTTGCCGTCGGCACGGTCCAGGACGACCGCGCTCGCCTCGGCCCCCCGCGCGCCGTCGACCCGCGCGAAGTCGAGGGCCGCCCCGCCGGTGCCGTCGCGCGGCTCGGCGTACCGGGCGATGCGCAGCCCGTCGTAGAACAGCACCACGCGGGCCTGGTCCACGTCACCGGCGTACAGCAGCTGGGGCGGTCCGGGCGGGGCGCCCGCCGGGGTGCCCGGGGTCGCCGAGACCTGCACGGACCCGCCCGGGCGGGCCCAGACGGCGAGGGCGCGGCGCAGCAGCGCGCTGTCCCCGGCGAGGTTTCCGCGCGCGGGCCACACGGAGAGGTCCGTGCGCGCGGAGGTCCGCCAGGCCGCCGGGGAGACCCGGGTCACCTTCCCGGGGTCCAGCGCGGCCACGGCGGCCGGGTTCTCGGCGTACGAGGGGGCGGCGGCGCCCTCGGGGCCCCAGCCGTCGCCGGGCAGGGCGAGCAGCGCACCGCAGACGGCCACGGCGGCACCGGCGGCCAGCGCGGCCTTCATGTGCTGTCTGCGCCGCATCAGGTCGGTGGGCCGGGCGTGCAGTGCGCAGGGGTCGAACTCGGGGGAGTGCAGCAGCGGGTCCCGGGCCTCGACCTTGTCGGCCTCCGCGAGTGCCGCTCGCGGATCGGTGACTCCCGCCGCCGCGAGCACCTTGCGCACGTCGGCGTCGGCCAGCTTCTCCAGCCCGCGCAGCACATACGCGGCGCGCGCCGCCCCCGACAGCGCGGACAGCCGCTGGTCCAGGGCGAGTTCGTCGGCGCCGCCCGAGCGCGGGAAGAGCCGCAGGCCCCACACCTGGGGCAGCAGCGGCGGCAGCTGGGAGCGCTTGGGCCACGCGGTGCGCCGCAGCGGCAGGCCCGCCTCCAGCGCCGTACGCACGACCGCGAGGCGTACGAAGGCGTAGCCCGGGTCGCCGTCGCGGCCGGTGGCCTGGGCCGGGATCACGGACGAGGGAGTGCGGCGCCGGGGCAGCGCCCGCTGGGTGAGGGCGTGCGCGGTCAGCACCCGCCGGTTGCGGCCCAGGCTCGGCGGCAGCACCAGGTAGGCGAGCCGGACGAGCCGCGGGTAGTGCTCGACGAGGGCGGCCTCGGCCTGGGCGACGTCGACGACCGGTCCGGCGGAGGCTGTGGGGCGCGGGGCTACATCCTGTGACTGCACGTTCAGCAGAACGAGCGAATCGGTGGATGGTCACCTCCGCCCGGCGGACTCAGGCCTCGGGTTCGACGAGCAACCGCGCGTAATTGGCCATCGACCGCTGGTAGCGGGGCAGATGGGGGGCGAGGGCGCCGATCACCAGCGCCAGTCCCTCGCGTTCGCGGCCGAGGTCGGCCAGACACAGTGCGAGGCAGGCGCGTACGGCGTCGTCCAACTCGTCGGACGGGGCGACGAGTTCGGGCGTGAGGAGCTTGACGCCCTCCTCGGCCTGCCCGATGTTCCGCAGCGAGCTGGCGAGTTGGATCCTGGCCCGGCGTCCCCGGTAGCCGTCGAGGCCCCGGGACAGCGCCTCCCGGTACAGCGGCACGGCCTGGTCCGAGTGGCCCGTCGAGTCCCAGGCGCAGGCCCGCTCGAACGGACCGAGCGGACTGTCCGCCGGCAGCTCGGCGACCAGGTTGTCGATCACCGCCCGGAAGTCCGCCGCGTCCGCTTCCCCGTAGTCGTCGAAGGTGGCCCAGGCCGCCGCCGTACGCTCTTCCCAGTCTTCGTTCACGCGGCACACTGTCGCATACGCGTGCCGGCGGCGGCATCGGCTTCCCGCACACCGGGGTGACCGATTGAGTGCTGGACGCCTCGGAGCCGTATCGAAGACCAGGGTCCCCGCCGGGGCTCTCCATGGCGCGGGCGCCGACGGTACCGGAGGAACGTATGAGGTTGACACGCGAGAAGTTCGCCGCGGGAGCCGCCGTGGCGCTGTTGGCGCTGACCGGCTGCGGCGGGTCGGACGACGGCGGGACCAAGGCCGGCACGGCGGACAGGGTGCCGGCCACGGCGACCGGCAGTCTGGAGGACCTGGCGGCCGAGGTGAAGTGCCGTCCGGACATCCAGACCGACGCGGACGAGATCCGCCAGGGGGTCTGCAAGGTCGACGCCGGCAAGTTCATCCTGGCGACCTTCGCCACCGACCGCGGTCAGCGCGAGTGGCTCAACGGTGCGAAGGACTACGGCGGTTCGTACCTCGTCGGCGCCAAGTGGGTGGCCGTCGGCGACCAGAAGATGGTCACGTCCCTGCGCGGCCGTCTGGGCGGGACCCTGGAGGAGGGGGCCTCGCATGGCGCGCACGCCGGTCACGAGCACAGCGGCTGACCGGGCGGAGCCTCCCCGGTCCGACGGGCCGGGGACATGAGGACACAAGAAAGCCGGGGGGGGGGGGGGCACCCCCCCCCCCCCGACCACCCGCGGCCGCAGACAACAACACACACCCGGAGGCTAACTCAAACACCCAAAAGAAAAATCAGGAGCACCAGACCACAG
>NZ_JBHWEL010000056.1:28595-62850 GCF_042734135.1 Streptomyces sp. NPDC059668
GGTCGGGGCGGGGGGCCCGCCCCGTAACGCACCCCGCGTCGCCGGGGGGGGCCCCCCCCCCGGCCGGGGGGGGGGGGGCCGGCCCCCCCCCCCCGGGGGGGGGGGGCGCCCCCCCCCCCCCCGGCTTCCTCATGGGGGTCACTTACAACGCTGGCCCTTGTTGATGCAGTTGACCATCTTGTTCATCAGGTTGTCGTCGAAGACGTTGATGAAGTCGTCGTGGTCGGTGGCCGCCTTGTGCAGCTGCTCGGGGAATCCGTCCACCGCGTAGGCATTCTTGATCTGCCCGTTCTGCAGGGTCGGTGCCCGGAAGCCGTAGACGAGGCGCATCGTCAGCTGCGGAATGGCCTTGAAGCCGTTGGCGCAGTTGCCCTGGGCGTCCGCGAAGGCCACGTGCGTGCGGTGGTTCGCGCTGTCGATGTTCACCCCGTCCCAGCAGCTCTGGAAGGCGAAGGTGCGCACCACGGTGCTGCCGCGCGGGCAGATCGGGTACTGCTGCGTGAGCTGCACCTTGTTCTCGAAGCCGGTGCAGGACCAGTGGGCGTTGGCGTTCGCGAGACCGTTGGTCGTGGTCTTCGCGTCACCCGTGATGATCCGCAGGAACTTCGGCATCGCGACGACCTGGCTCTTCGCGCTGCCGACGAACTTGATCTGCGCCTGCTTGACCTGCTGGATCTGGCCGACGTTTCCTTCCTTGCCACCGCCGTCGTTGTTCTGGTCGAAGTCCTGCGTACCGTTCTGGATACGCACGACCGGCCAGTAGTACGTCGACTTGTCGCCCTGGTTGGCGCAGGTGGTCTTGGCCGCGGCGAACGTGTCGTTGTTGGCGAACGCGTCGTTCGACTGGTTGCCGACGTAGTCGTGCAGGTGGTGCGCGCCGTTGCTGACGCCGGGCGCCACGATCACGTTGTCGGTGTTGAACTTCTTGTTCGCGTTCACGCCGCAGGACGTGGTGAACGTGCCCGTCGAACCGCCGGCCTGGGTCCGTGCCTTGCGGGGCACGTTCGCCTGGACCTTGGTGATGTCGACGAAGTCCGAGGCGAGCGGCCCGTTGCCGGCCTGACCGCCGTTGCCCGTCTGCTGGCCGCCGCCCTGCTGGCCGCCGGCGCTCGCGCTGGCCGAGGGGGAGGGCGCCGGACTGGCCGTCCCGCCGTTGTTCTGGCCACCGTTGTTCTGACCGCCGTTGTTGCCCCAGCCGGCGTTGGTCTGGTTGGCGGGCGTCCCCGTGCAGGACGACAGGCCGTCGAGCGAGGACGGTGTCGAACCGCCGACCCGGCTGATCTCCAGCTTGATCCGGTCGATGATCACCGCCCGGTTGTTCTTCAGCGGTCCGAGGATGGAGTTCTGGACGAAGCTCGCGTCCCTCGTCTGCGCGTCACGGGTCGTGGCGAGCCGCTGGTAGGCGGCGGTGATCTGAGCGTCCAGCGTGGCGAGTTCGCCGTCGACCTCACTACGGGCCTTGTTCGGCACGTTGGTCAGCTTCTGACCGACGTCCGGACAACTGATGGTGGCCACCTGAGCGGTGGCGGCCTTCGTGGTGTTGGGAGACGAGTTCTCCTCGTGCGCCGAGGCGTAGAAGTTCGCCCAGACCAGTCCACCCCCGCCGATCGCGAGTGCTGCCGACGCGGCGATGGCCCGAACGGCCAGCGGCGAACGGCGTTTTCGAATGTTGCGTCCCATGGAACTCCTCTGACTTCCTTGCGGGGCATCGAGGGCGCCCGACAGGAGTGAAGCGGCTCCCATCCATACGCAGGTGACGTGTGAGGCGTTCAGGAACCTCGGAAAATCTTAGAAGTTCGTGAGGCCATTTCCGGCACAATGGGCTCAGAAGCGCACGATTTTCAGGGAGTTGATCTCCGAGAACAGGTTTGAACAATATTCAGACCGGCCTGGGGACGCGAACTTGCGCCGAATACCCGGCCCGGTCGGAAATGCCCGACCGGGCCGGGTATTCGGAGGGGCTGATGATTCCGGCCGACGGCGTGTCCTCCAGCCGTCCGGCGTTCGAGGACGAGGCCGTTCAGGCCGAACGGGGGGTTCGGAGGCGCACCCCCAGGGGTGCGGCACGGCTCACGGAGCGAGCAGCCGCGCCTCCGCCTCCGGGGGCAGCCCGACCGGTGGGCGCCCCGGCCGCGCGGGAGCGGTACCGCCCACCGTCCGGAGCCACGCCCAGGTGTCGGCGACCGTCTCCGACACATCCCGGCACCGAAGACCGGCCTCCACCGCCCGCGAGACATCCGCCCCGTACAGCGCGTCGTCCATGTCGCTCCCCGGCGGCACCCACACCGGCAACTGCGTCCACGGCTCGACCCCGGCGCCCAGAACCACCTCCGGCTCGATCCACCGCAGCCGCGCCCCGCTCCCGGTCACCCGCACGCACGCGTCGAGCAGCTCACCCATCGTCGCGTGACCCCGGGGACTCATCAGGTTGTGGGCTCCGCTCGCCCCCCGCTCCGCCGCCCCGAGGATCCACTCGGCGAGGTCACGGACGTCGACGTACTGGAGGGGAAGGCCGCGGGGCCCGGGCGCCGGCACGGGCCCGCCCCGCGCGATCCGGCTCAGCCACCACGGCAGGCGGCCCACGTTCTCGTGCGGCCCGAGGATCAGTCCGGACCGCACGAGCAGCGAACGCTCCGCGCCGAACGCGGAGACGGCGGCCAGTTCACCGCCCAGCTTGTCGCGCGCGTAGTCGGTCGGCCCGGCGTCCTGCGACGCCCCGGCCACGAGTGGCGCGTCCTCGGTGTACCCGGCGGGCGGAGCCCACGCGTAGACCGAGCAGCTCGACACGTACACATGGTGCGCGGCCCGGTCCGCCAGCAGCCGCGCCGCGTCGAGGACGGCCCGGGGCGCCGCCGACCAGGTGTCGACGACGACGTCCCAGCCCTTGCCCGAGGCGGCGCCCGCGAGCGCCGCGAGCCCGTCGGGAGCGGTGCGGTCACCGAGCAACGACCGCACCCCGGAGGGAGGTTCGTGCCGCCCCCGGTGGAAGACGGTCACCTCCCAGCCGCGCCGCACCGCAGCCTCCGCCACGGCCCGCCCCGCGAACTCCGTACCACCCAGCACCAGAAGTTTCATGGTGACGACTCTGCACGGGCGGCCCGCCGGACGGAACGGGAATCTGCTGACAGAAGATCCGCCCGGAGGGTGTCGCGGACGCGGGACCGGCTGGTCAGCGGCCGGTCGGGGGAGCGTACTTGTAGCCGACCCGCCGTACCGTCTGGATCGACTTGCGGTGCTGCGCCCCGAGCTTGCGCCGCAGCCGCGCCACGTGCACGTCGACGGTCCGTCCGTCGCCCACGTGCCCGTAGCCCCACACGGTGGTGACCAGCTGGTCCCGGGTGTGCACGCGGTGCGGGTGCGCGACGAGATGCGCGAGCAGCTCGAACTCCAGGTAGGTGAGGTCGAGTGTCCGCCCGTCGACCTCGGCGGTGCGCTGCACGGAGTCGACCCGGACGAGCGGGTCGTCCCCGGCGGGCGCGGGGGTCCCCACCGGGTCCGGGGCGACGGCGACCGGCAGCAGGGGCTGCTGGTCGGCCGGCACGAGGACCAGATAGCCGATCATCGGCGGCCGGCCCGGCAGTACCGGCAGGGTGTGCTGGGGCGCGGGCAGCCAGGTGGCGCCCGGCGGCAGGAAGTCCGCGACGTTCACCACCTCGTCCCGGTCGACGGCGCGGAGCCGGTGCCGTGTGGCGCCGGTCGCGGGCGAAGCCGGGGAGGGGGAGGTCGCGACGGAGGTGAAGGAACGTGTGTTCGCCATGAGAGGTCAGCTCTTTCGCGCGAGGAGTTCGTCGGGAGGTCGACGACCGCGAGTTCGTGGTCGGGGCCGTCGAGGACGTACGTCGTGCGCGCTGGCCGAAGGCCGGGGTGTACGGCTTTAGAGGGCCGGCGCGTTCGTCGCGCGGCAACACACCCGGTCGAAGTCGTGATGCTGACGGGAAGGCCAGAAGGGCTCCAGGTCGTGGCGACCCGTCTCGGTGCACTTCTGGTGGCTGGCCATGTCTCCATTGAAGCAGAAGCCGGGGCCCGGCAGGAGTCCTGGTTCAAAGGTCGGACACGCCTTCGGCACGGAGCCGGGTCCGCGCCCGCCGCGCCCGGTCGCCGCGGGAGGCCGCCTGCGACTTCCGCCCCGACCGGACGAGCGCCCGGACCGGACGAGCGCCCGGACCGGATGAGGGCCCGGACCGGATGAGCCCTCCGCTCCGCCGACCGGCCCGACCGGACGACCGCCCCGAGGGGGCGCGTCACGCCGAAGGGGCGCCCACCGACGTGGTGGGCGCCCCTTCACGGGGAAACGGTGGGCCGTACCGGTGGTGGGTCAGACCTGGCCGGCCTTGTCCAGGGCGGTGCAGCAGGTGTCGACGATCAGGCGCGTCACGACGTACGGGTCGACGTTGGCGTTGGGACGGCGGTCCTCGATGTAGCCCTTGCCGTCCTTCTCGACCTGCCACGGGATGCGGACCGAGGCGCCGCGGTCGGAGACGCCGTAGGAGTACTCGTTCCACGGGGCGGTCTCGTGCAGGCCCGTCAGACGGTCGTCGATGCCGGCGCCGTAGTTCTTGACGTGGTCCATCGGCTTCGAGCCCTCGCCCAGCGACTCGCACGCGGTGATGATCGCGTCGTAGCCCTCGCGCATGGCCTTCGTCGAGAAGTTGGTGTGCGCGCCCGCGCCGTTCCAGTCGCCCTTGACCGGCTTGGGGTCGAGGGTGGCGGAGACGGCGAAGTCCTCGGCGGTGCGGTAGAGCAGCCAGCGGGCCACCCAGAGCTGGTCCGAGACCTCCAGCGGCGACAGCGGGCCGACCTGGAACTCCCACTGGCCGGGCATGACCTCGGCGTTGATGCCGGAGATGCCGAGGCCCGCCTTCAGACAGTTCTCCAGGTGCGCCTCGACGATGTCACGGCCGAAGATCTCGTCGGCGCCGACACCGCAGTAGTAGCCGCCCTGGGGAGCCGGGAAGCCGCCGGCGGGGAAGCCGAGCGGGCGCTCCCCGTCGAAGAAGGTGTACTCCTGCTCGATGCCGAAGATCGGCTCCTGCGCGCCGAACCGCTCCGCGACCTCGGCCAGCGCGGCACGGGTGTTGGACTCGTGCGGCGTCATGTCGATGTTCAGGACCTCGCACATGACGAGGACGTGGTCCCCGCCGCGGATCGGGTCCGGGTAGCTGGCGACCGGCTTGAGCACGCGGTCCGAGGAGTGGCCCTCGGCCTGGTTCGTGGAGGACCCGTCGAAGCCCCAGATCGGCAGCTCGGCACCCTTGGCGTCGTCGGCCAGTATCTTCGTCTTCGAACGGAGCTTGGCCGTCGGCTCGGTGCCGTCGATCCAGATGTACTCAGCCTTGAAGGTCACGGGCCACATCCTTCGGGGTGGGTCTCCAGGCGCACTGCGGGTGCCGCGGCGCCGCGGCACCCGGGGCGCCGCGCATGTCCGGCAGCCTGTCAACCGGCGATTTCCCGATCATTGCCCGACGGTGAACCCCGTGTTACCTGGTGTTCCTGTGCTGCGCCTCACTCACCGGGAGCGGTTCGCGGCGGCTGTCAGGGACCCGTTCGCGAAGTCCGCGAGGGCGGCGCGCCACGCGCGGTGGTCCGCCCGGGGTGGCCGCGGCGGCTCGTATGCGATGGGTTTGAGGGCGTGCGGTCCCGGCGCGGGACGCTACCCGGCGCCGGCCGCCGCGTCCCGTACCCCCGTGAGGAAGCCGCGCACCGCGGCCAGTTCCCGCTCGTCGTACCCGCGCAGCAGTTCCACGGCCCGGCCGATGAGCGGACCGAAGTGGGCCTGCCCCCACTCGACCGTGCGCTCCTCCAGTTCGACGAGCACCTGCCGCCGGTCGCGCTCGGAGCGCACCCGCCGGACATGCCCGAGCCGCTCCAGCCGGTCCACCAGGGCCGTGGTCCCGGCCGAGTTGAGCCCGAGCAGAGCGCCCAGGCGGCCCGCCGTCAGGCCCGTACCGGAGCGTGAGGCGTCCATGAGGGAGATCAGCGCGCGCACGTCCGTCGGATGCATACCGTTCTGGTGCGCGAACCGGGCACTGTGCAGGCCGAGTTCGACGACCGTCGCCCGCAGGAGATGGACGATCTCCATCTCCTGCGCCGCTTCCTCTCCCGGTCTTCCCGATCTTCCCGGTTCCGTCGCCGGCACGCGGTCCGGCTCGCGTTCCGATTCCCGGTTCGTCATGTCCGCCTCCGCGATTGTCTCGCTGGGTTATTATCTCGCCCAGCGAGACAATGGGGGATCGTAGCGGACCGGGACACCGGGTGGGGGAGGGGCGGGATGGACGTTCCGACGGAGGAGTTCCGGGCGGCGTACGCCCGGGTCATGACCAAGTGGCCCGCGGACACGGTGTCGTCCACGGTGTCCACCCCGTTCGGCGCCACGCACGTCCACAGCTGCGGCCCGCGGGACGGCTCCCCGCTCCTCCTCCTGCCGGGCGGTGGCGCGACCTCGGCCTCCTGGTTCGCCGGTGCGGCCGGCCTCGCCCGCACCCACCGCGTCCACGCCGTCGACCTGATCGGCGACCCCGGCCTCAGCGTGCCGGACCCCGGCCGCCCGATCCGGACCGCGGGCGACCTGAACGCCTGGCTGGACGCGCTGCTCGACGGCCTCGGCGCCGGCTCGGCCGCCGTGACCGGCCATTCGTACGGCGGCTGGATCGCCCTGGGGTACGCGCTGCACGCACCCCACCGGGTACGGCGTCTCGCGCTCCTCGACCCGACGGGCTGCTTCGCGGGCTACCGGGCCGCGTACCTCCTGCGCGCGCTCCCGATGCTGCTGCGCCCGGCGGCACGTCGTACCCGCGCCTTCCTCGCGTGGGAGACGGGCGGGGTCCCGCTCGATCCCGACTGGCTCCGTCTCCAGGAGGCCGCGGCGGGATTTCCCGCCGTCAGGCCGGTCACGGGCCCACGTCCGGACGCCGGGGCGCTGCGTGCCCTGGACGTGCCGGTCCTGCTGCTCGTGGCCGCGAACAGCAGGACCCATGACCCGCGCCGGGTGGCGGCACGGGCCGCCGCGGTGCTGCCGCACGTACGGACGGTCGTCCTCCCGGACGTCTCGCACCACGCGCTGCCGCACGTCGCGTCGGCCGAACTCACCTTCCGGCTAGCGGAGTTCCTCGACCGTTAGACGTCGGTCCTCACCCCACCTTCTCGATCAGGGCCCGGCGGATCAGGAACTTGCCCGGCTCGCGGACCTGTTCGAACGCGGCGTTGTTCAGCAGCGCGCAGCTGCCGGACACCGACGTGACCTGCACGGTGGTGGACTTGTTGTTGTCCAGGTTCGTGACCTTGAGCTTCGTCCCGGCGGGGAACTGGTTGCTGGAGGCGGCCGGTGCGCCGCCCTCGCCGGAGAGGGTGACGGTCGAGCCGACACAGACCTGCTTGCCGGTGGCCGCGCCACCGCCGGCTCCCTGCGGCGCCTTGGTCGGCTGCGCGGGCGCGGCCGTCTGCTGCTTCCCCGGCGCGGGCTGGGCCGGCTGCGCGGGCTTTGCGGGCTGCGCAGCCTGGGGGCCCTGAGCCGACTCCCCGACCTTGCAGTTCGACGCCGCCTGCTGGACCTTGATCTGCGCGATGACCGCCTCGCGGTTGGCGATCCGGGCCTGCGACTGGGAGTCGGGGTTGGCCCGCTGCCCGTCGATGAACGTCTGGTTGTTGCCCAGCGCGGTCGCCAGTCCCTGGCAGACCGTCGAGTTGGACGCGTTCTGCACCGGGGCCGCGTTGGAGGTGGTCGCCATGACGAAGGCACCGCCTCCCGCCACGGCCGCCGCGCCGACCAGCAGCCCGAGCTTCTTCATGGGACTGAGAGTTCTCCTACGCGACATGCGCGCCTCCTGTCCCCGGCCGCCGCCATGGGCGGCCGGATGCGATCCGTATGCCGCTATGTACGAGATACCGAACGGGGCTGCTCAACCGTTCACGCAACTCGCTGAAGTGACCTGTGTCACGCGGGAGTTGAGGCGGACGGGGCGGAGCCGGCGCGCCCGCCGGGGATTACGGGACAGCCCTTAGCGGGACAGGGCCTCACGCACCGCCTCTTCGGTGCGCGCCACGACGGCCCCGTCGTCCGCGGTGATGATCGGCCGCTGGATGAGCTTCGGGTGCTCGGACAGCGCCGTGATCCACCGTTCCCGTGAACGGTCGTCCCGGGCCCACGACTTCATCCCGAGTTCCCCGGCGACGTCCTCCTGCGTACGGGTGATGTCCCACGGTTCGAGGCCGAGCCGCTCCAGCACGGACCGGATCTCGTCCCGCGTCGGTACGTCCTCCAGGTAGCGGCGGACGGTGTAGTCCGCGCCCTCCGCGTCGAGCAGGGCGACGGCGCCGCGGCATTTCGAACAGGCCGGGTTGATCCAGATCTCCATGCCGCACACGGTACATCGAGGGGTTTGTTCGAATTCTTGTCGTCACATGCGCACCGTGGGAATCTGGCGTGACAGGGCGCCAATTCCGGCCTCCACCTGGGCAGTTACTGAACCTTGCGCTCTCCCCTGATGTCAGTGGCGGGCGGTAAACTGGAAGCAGTGTTCGAGGGGGTCGCCGGGAGGGCCGGCGGCGTCCCGACCGCGACAGGAGGATGCCTGTGCCCGCTGCCGCACTGAAGCCGCTGCCCACCCAGTCCACGTCGAAGAGGGCGGTCCTGATGGACCTGCCGTACGAGCCCGTGGAGAAGCGCCCGCTGCCGCCCGGGCGCCCCCGCGACTGGTACGTCACGCACAACCGTCGGCTCAAGGCGATGCGTCTCGCGATCGCCCTGCTCGACTCCGGTGTGTACGTGCCGAACCAGGCCCGCAACGAGAAGATACGCAGCACCGCCGCGGTCATCGGGGTGCATCCGCCGTCCGACACCACGTGTCACATGGTGCGGGCGTTGATGCGGTACGCGCGCTGAGCGGGGGGATGTTCGGTGCCGGGTCTTTTCGGGCCGGCACCGACGTCTCCCGCCCGCCTGCCCCGTTCCTGGGGGCTCCGCCCCCAGACCCCCGTCCGGCCTTAAGGGCCTTGTCCTCAATCGCCGGACGGGCTGAGGGTGCGGGCCTGCGCCGACAGGTTGACGCCCGGACTGTGGCCATCCGGCCCAGGCCCGCACATCCGGCGCGGGCTCGCATATCCGGGGTAGGGCCGCACACCCGGGGCGGGCTCGCATATCCGGCCCAGGCCCGCACACCCGGCGCGGGCTCGCATATCTCGGGCAGGTCCGCACACCCGGCGCGGGTCCGCATATCTGGGGCAGGCCCGCATATCCAGCGCGGGTCCGCATGTCCAGCGCGAGCTCGCATATCCGGGGCAGGCCCGCACACCCGGCGCGCGCCCGCATCTCCAGCCCGTCCGGCGTTTGAGGACGAGCCCTTCGGGCGATGGCGGGGGTCCAGGGGGCGGCAGCCCCTTGGCGGGGTCTGGGGCGGAGCCCCAGGGACAGGGCAGGGCAGGACACACGGGCCCGGTAGGGGTGACGGAAGCGAGCCCCCCTCGACCCTCACGGAGTGACCAGTTCGCGTTCCAGCGGCGTGCGGAAGCGCGGGGTGACCCGGGCCGGCCCCAGCCACCCCCGCAGACGCCCGGCCTCCGCCTCGATCGCCGCGATCCCCTCCCGCCCCACCCCCTCCGGCTCCAGCACCCGCCACACCACCTCACCGTCCCCCCGCTGAGCCCACCCCCCGACCACCCGCCCGTCCCACCACACCGTCGGCCCGACGTTCCCGCTGCCGTCGAACAGCGCCGGCCGCAGCGAGGGCGCGAGATACCAGTCCCGTTCCTGCCATCCCATGGCCGTCGGGTCGAGCCCGGGCAACAGCGCGGCCCACGGCGCACCGGGCTCGCCGACCGGACCCGCGTCGCCGGCGACGACGTACCCCGTCACCCCGCCGTCGAGCGACACGGCCTCCGCCCCGATCGCCACCAGCGCCCGCCGCACGTCCGTCACCTTCCACCCCGTCCACCACTTGAGGTCCGCCTCCGAGGCGGGCCCGCACGCCGTGAGCCAGCGGCGCAGCAGCTCGCGCTGGGCCTCACCGGCCGGGAGCTCCGGGTACGGCGGGGCGACGGCCCAGCGGAACTGCGTCGAGGTCCAGGAGCCGAGCGGACGTCCCCGCACGACCCGCCCCTCGACGCCGAGCACCCGCATCAGACGCGAGGACAGGGTGTGCGCGCTCTCGTATCCCCGGCCCGCGCCGTAGGTGAACTGCTCCCTCAACCGCGGCTCGTCACCCGTGAGTTCGTTCACGGTGGCCTGCCCGCGGCGGGTCAGCGCGGCGAGCGCGGACGCCTCGACCTCCGCGAGCCACTCCTCGGTCAGCCGCCCGTCGCTGCCGGTCGTCATGTCCTTGATCAGTTTGGCCCGCGCCGTCGCCGCGATCGCCAGGCCGGTCGAGGCGTGCACCACGGCGGCCAGTCCGGTGGGGAACACGAACACGGTGTGCCGCATGCCGTGCATCCGCACCAGGGTCCCGTCGCCGTACAGCGCCCGGTCGAGTTCCGCCACCGTCCGCCCGGCCTCCGCGAGACGCGCGCCCACCGCCAGGTACACCGTCGCCGGATCGGTCCCGTGCAGCGCGACCAGCGACCCGGCGACCTCCTCGGGGTCCGACGCGCGCCGCGCCCCCGCCAGCCGGTGCCGCAGCGCGAGCCGGGCCCGCCGCTCCGCCACTCCGATGTGCCACCGCTGCTCGTCCACGCCGCCTCCGCCTCGTGGTCGTCGTTCCCCGTATCCTCCCGCGTCTCACCCGATTGCCGCCCACGGCATGCGTATGCCCTGCTCAGAACCTTGACTGTGGGGAACGCGAGGCAGGGAATCCGCAGCGGAACGCCGGGAGACGAGATGCCGAGGAACGGGATACGAGGGCTTCGGGTACGGGGGGCACGGGGGATGCGGGGGACGCGGGGACTTTCGGCGCTACGGGGGCGCGGAGCCGTCGTACGCGGAGCCGTCCTACGTGGAGTCGTCGTACGCGGAGCCGCCGTGCCCGAAGATGCCGTAGCCGGAGCCGCCGTACCCGAAGATGCCGCAGCCGGAGCCGCCGTACCCGGGATCGGTGCGCGCCGGTCGGCGCGGGGACCGGTCGGCGTCGTGCTGCTGGGCGCCCTGACCCTCACCGGCTGCGCGGGCGAAGGCGACCCCGCCGGTACCGCGTCCCAGGCCGCCTCCGCTGCCGCCTCCCTCGCCTCGGCGGCGAGCAGCGTGCTGGCCTCCGCGACCGCCGGGGCGGGCAACTCCCTCGCCTCCGCCACCGCCGAGGCGGGCCGGCGGTTCGACGAGTTCACGAGCGGTCTCGACGCCAAGGACGAGGTGACGGTCGGCGACCGGGTGCGTACCGACTCCGACGGCCGGTCCACCGTCGGGATCACCGCCACCAACCCCACCTCCACGTCCCGGACGTACATCGTCCAGGTCGACTTCCGCGACCAGGACGGCAAGCTCCTCGACACCGTCGTCGTCAAGGTGGACGACGTTCCGGCGGACGGCTCCAAGGACGCCACGGCCCGCAGCACCCGTAGCCTCTCCGGAGCCGTCGGCAGCGACGTCGCCCGCGCCGTGCGGACCTGACGGCCGTGGCCCCGACCGGCGCCACCGCCACCCCCGCCGCCCGGGCCGCCCACGGCAGGGCGGCCCGCAAGCGCGCCCCCCGCTCCTCGCACGCCGTCTGGATCCCCGGCGTCGACCGCCCCGACCCCGTCGCCGTCCTGGAACGGCAGGGCAGGGACCGTCTGCAGGAACTGCTGCCCATCCGGTACGGACGGATGACCGCCTCACCGTTCGCGTTCCTGCGCGGAGCCGCCGCCGTGATGGCCGCCGACCTCGCGGCCCAGCCCCACACCGGTCTCACGGTCCAGCTGTGCGGGGACGCCCACCTCCTCAACTTCGGCCTGTTCGCCTCTCCGGAACGCGCCCTGCACTTCGACCTGAACGACTTCGACGAGACCCATCCGGGCCCCTTCGAGTGGGACGTCAAGCGGCTCGCGGCCAGCGTCGCGGTGGCCGCCCGCGAGAACGGGTACGCCGAGACCCGCGTGCGGCGCGCCGCGGAGGCCGCCGCGGCCGGGTACCGCAAAGGCATGCGGCGGCTCGCGGACCGGGGTGAACTGGCCGTCTGGTACGAACGTGTCGACGCCGACCGGCTGCTCCCGCTCGTCGGCTCCGCCGGCCGGCGGCGACGCGTCGAGTCGAGCCTCACCCGCGCCCGCCGCCGCACCAGCCTGCACGCCCTGGGCAAGCTCACCGAGACCGTCGACGGACGCCGGCGCATCGTGCGCGACCCGCCGCTGCTCGAACCGGCCGGCGCCTCCGACATGGCGGCCCTGCGCAAGATCTTCAGCGACTACCGCTCCACCCTCGCCGAGGAACGCCGCCTCCTGCTGGACCGCTACCGCTTCGTGGACGCGGCGCGCAAGGTCGTCGGCGTCGGCAGTGTCGGCACCCGCTGCTTCATCGTGCTGCTCACCGGACGGGACACGGACGACCCGCTCTTCCTGCAGATCAAGGAAGCCACCAGATCCGTACTGGAGGAACATCTGCCCGGCGGTCCCTACGTCCATCCCGGCCATCGGGTTGTCGCCGGACAGCGGCTGCTGCAATCGGCGAGCGACATCTTCCTCGGCTGGATGACCGGACCGCAGGGCCGCGCCTTCTACTGGCGGCAGCTGCGGGACATGAAGGGCTCCGCGAACGTCGCCGGCATGACCCCGGACGAGCTGGTGGCCTACGCCCGGCTGTGCGGTACGGCGCTGGCCCGCGCGCACGCGCGCTCCGGCGACCGGGTCGCCATCGCCGCGTACCTGGGCGGCTCGGAGATCTTCGAACACGCCGTCGCCGACTTCGCCCTGCGCTACGCGGACCAGAACACCAGGGACCACGCGGCACTGGACTCGGCGGTGGCGGCCGGGGTGGTCACGGCGACACCCGGACTCTGAGGCCGCGGGCGGCACCCCGGGAGGGCGTCACAGACCGGGGGCACCCCAGAGGGGGAACCACCGGCCGAGGTCCTGCTCGATGCGCAGGTCGTCGGTGAGCGCGGCCTTGATCCGCAGTTCGAGCGCGTTGTCGCGTCGCCCGCCGGTGTCCCCCGACGGTGCGAAGGGGTAGAACGTGCCGCGCTTGTAGAGATAGACGAGCCCGAGCCGCCGCCCGGCCTGTTCGGGATCCTCGGTCTCCTCGAAGGCCACCACCGAGCACAGCAGTTGAGGCCCGAAGCCGCTGCCCTCCAGCGTGCTGTTGACCGCGTGCAGATCACTCACCAGCGCGGGCAGGTCGTCCGGCGCGCGCCGCGAGACCAGCCACGAGTACCCGTACTCGTCCCGCGTCACCTCCACCGGCGGCCTCGCGCTGGGTGCTCCCGACGGGGAGGGCTCCGCACGGGCCGTGTCCGCCTCCAGCAGTTCCCGCACCTCGCGGTGGGCCTCGGCGAAGGCCGCGCCCTCGACGGACGCGAAGCACACCGCGCCCGTCCCGGTCGGGGTGAACCCGGCGGCGGCCTGCAGGGTCACGGCGGCCGACGGCAGTCCGAAGAGCCGGTCGAGATCGGGTGCGACGGCCTTGGTGCGCCCGAGCAGGATGTCCAGGAACCCCATGCGGAGGGCTGCCTTTCGAGGGACGAGGGACGGGTCAGGTGTTCAGGCGGCGTTGTCGGGGGTCGCCGCCTCGCCCAACTCGGCCGAGATGCGGCCCAGTTGGTCGAGCCGCTGTTCCAGGCTCGGGTGGGTGGAGAAGAGCTTGGCGAGACCGGGCCCGGCGCCGAGGGCGGGCGTGAAGTAGAAGGCGTTGAAGGCCTGTGCCGTCCGCAGGTCCTTCATCGGGATCCGCGCGATGTCCCCGGAGACCTTCGTCAGCGCCGACGCGAGCGCCGAGGGCCGGCCGGTGAGCAGCGCCGCGGACCGGTCGGCGGCCAGCTCGCGGTACCGGGACAGGGCCCGGATGAGCAGGAAGCTGATCGCGTAGACGGCGGCGGAGACGGCCATCACGGCCATGAAGATCGCCACGGTGTTCTGGTCCTTGCGCCCGCGCCCGCCGAAGAGCTGCGAGTAGAAGGCGAACCGCACGATCAGCCCGGCGATCACCCCGAGGAACGAGGCCACGGTGATCACGGCGACGTCCTTGTGCGCCACGTGCGACAGCTCGTGCGCGAGGACGCCCTCCAGCTCGTCGGGCTCCAGGCGGCGCAGCAGCCCGGTCGTCACGCACAGCACCGCGTGGTCGGCGTTCCGTCCGGTCGCGAACGCGTTCGGCATGTCCAGGTCGGAGACGGCGACGAGCGGCTTCGGCATGTCGGCGACGGCGCACAGCCGGTCCACGACCCCGTGCAGCTGCGGATGCTCCTCCGGCTCCACGATCCGCCCGTGCATCGCGTACAGGGCGATGCGGTCCGAGAACCAGTACTGGGCGCCGAGCAGCGCGGCGGCGACGACCACGACCAGTACCCAGGACTTCAGCAACACGATCAACGCGGCGACGAAGGCCACGTACAGCAATCCGAGCAGGAACAGCGTGACCGTCATCCGCACGGTCAGCCGCCGATCGCTCCGGAACCGGCTCTGCATTCTGCATCACCCCGAACTCAGGCACTCACGCACTCCGGCACTCGTCCCGATTCCATTGTGCGCCCGCGCCCGCCCAAGAACCGGTGCCGAACGGCCCCACGGGAGGCAAAGAACAGCCCTGTCGAACGTCACGCCCTTACGCCCCGCACACACCGTCCAGCACCGCGCGCGACGGCCCACGCGCCGCGTAGGACGACCCGGGCGCCGCGCACCACGACGGAGCCCCGCCACCACCCGAGGGCGGTGACGGGGCTCCGTACGGATGCCGGGTCGGCTCACACGTCGTAGTACAGCTCGAACTCGTGCGGGTGCGGACGCAGCTGCAGCGGTGCGATCTCGTTCGTGCGCTTGTAGTCGATCCACGTCTCGATCAGGTCGGACGTGAAGACGTCGCCCGCGAGCAGGAACTCGTGGTCGGCCTCCAGGCGGTCGAGGACGGCCGGGAGCGAGGTCGGGACCTGCGCGACACCCGCGTGCTCCTCGGGGGCCAGCTCGTACAGGTCCTTGTCGATCGGCTCGGCCGGCTCGACCTTGTTCTTGATGCCGTCGAGGCCCGCCAGCAGCAGCGCCGAGAAGGCGAGGTACGGGTTGCCGGAGGAGTCGGGCGCGCGGAACTCGACGCGCTTGGCCTTCGGGTTCGAACCCGTGATCGGGATGCGCATGGCCGCGGAACGGTTGCGCTGCGAGTAGACCAGGTTGACCGGGGCCTCGAAGCCGGGGACCAGACGGTGGTACGAGTTCACCGTCGGGTTGGTGAAGGCGAGCAGCGAGGGGGCGTGCTTGAGGATGCCGCCGATGTAGTAGCGCGCGGTGTCCGACAGGCCCGCGTAGCCCGCCTCGTCGTAGAACAGCGGGTCGCCGTTGGCCCACAGCGACTGGTGCACGTGCATGCCCGAGCCGTTGTCACCGAAGATCGGCTTCGGCATGAAGGTCGCGGTCTTGCCGTTGCGCCAGGCGACGTTCTTCACGATGTACTTGAAGAGCTGGAGGTCGTCGGCGGCGGCGAGCAGCGTGTTGAACTTGTAGTTGATCTCGGCCTGGCCGGCGGTGCCCACCTCGTGGTGCTGACGCTCGACCTGGAGGCCGGACTTGGCCAGCTCCAGGGAGATCTCGGCACGCAGGTCGGCGAAGTGGTCGACCGGCGGGGTGGGGAAGTAACCGCCCTTGTAGCGGACCTTGTAACCGCGGTTGTCCTCGATCGCACCGGTGTTCCAGGCGCCCGCCTCGGAATCGATGTGGTAGAACGCCTCGTTCGCCTTGGTGTCGAAGCGCACGCTGTCGAACACGTAGAACTCGGCCTCGGGGCCGAAGAACGCGGTGTCGGCGATGCCGGTCGAGGCGAGGTAGGCCTCGGCCTTCTTCGCCACGTTGCGCGGGTCACGGGAGTACTGCTCGCCCGTGATCGGGTCGTGGATGAAGAAGTTGATGTTGACCGTCTTGTCGCGGCGGAAGGGGTCGACGCGCGCGGTGGACAGGTCGGCGCGGAGCGCCATGTCGGACTCGTGGATGGCCTGGAAGCCGCGGATCGAGGAGCCGTCGAACGCGAGCTCCTCGGCCGGGTCGAAGGCCTCGGCCGGGATCGTGAAGTGCTGCATCACACCCGGCAGGTCGCAGAACCGTACGTCGACGAACTTGACGTCCTCGTCCGCGATGAACTTCTTGGCCTCGTCGGCGTTCTGGAACATCCAGCTCCTCCTACTCCCGCCCACTGTGGACCGGGGTGGTAGTTCGTTCGTGCGGCCAGTGCGGTGGCACACGCTGGGGCCTGACCATAGGGACGGGGGATTTCTCCAGCGTGACCCATTTGTTTCGCCCAAGTTAACCGACCGGGGGCGCCCGGGCCCCTCGTGTCCGCATGCCAAAACGGGCGCAGTACCGTGGACGGGTGGACAACAGGCAAGCAATCGGATCGTGGCTCTCCGGACCCCGGGCGGCCATCGAGGACTCGGGCGCCGAACTGGGATACCGGGGCGAGCAGCTCGGTCTGCCGGAGCACGGGCCCGGCTCCATCGCCCGTCCGGGACGACGCCTCGGCGCCCTCGTCGTCGACTGGGCCCTGTGCATGGTGATCGCATACGGGCTGCTCACCGACGGCTACGGCCAGGCGACCGGGAACTGGGCGCTGCTCGTCTTCTTCGTCCTCGGCGTCCTGACGGTCGGCACCGTGGGCTTCACCCCGGGCAAGCGGCTGTTCGGCCTGCGGATCGTGCCCGAGGGCGGCGGGCGGCTCAACCCGGCGCGCGCCCTGCTGCGCACCGCCCTGCTGTGCGTCGCCGTCCCCGCCCTGATCTGGGACCGCGACGGCCGGGGCCTGCACGACCGCCTCGCACGGACCGTCGAGGTGCGCGCCTAGGGCGTGTTGCGGGCGCCTTCGGCACTTCCCTGTGGTGCGAGGTGCGAGGTGCGGCGTTGCGACGTCAGATCCCGACGCGATGGACCCCGAGGCGATGAACCTGCTGCGATGAGCCCGGGTCCCCGGTCCGATGAACCCGGGTCCCCGGTCGGGTCGCGGGACCGACGTCTGACGCGACGGACCGGACCGGACCGACAAGCCCGCACGCGACGTCCGCGTGCCACCGACTGCGACCGACCGGACAGACCGACCAGACAGACCGGCCGGGCAGACCGGCCGGGCACGACGTACGACGCGACGAAGGGGGCGGCCGGAGAGATCCGGTCGCCCCCTTCGTCGTACGTACGTAGGAGGGGTGTGTCAGCGGGTCTTCGGACCGCCGCGCGGCATCCGCATGCCCTTGGGCATCGGGCCCTTCGGCAGCGGCATGTTGCTCATCAGGTCGCCCATCGCCCGCAGCCGGTCGTTGGTGGCGGTCACCTGGGCCCCGGTCAGCACGCGGGGGAACTTCAGCATCGTGGTGCGGAGCTTCTTGAGCCCCACCTGTCCCTCGCCGGTGCCCACCAGTACGTCGTGCACCGGTACGTCCGCGACGATCCGCGCCATCTTCTTCTTCTCGGCCGCCAGCAGGCTCTTCACCCGGTTCGGGTTGCCCTCGGCCACCAGCACGATGCCGGCCTTGCCGACCGCGCGGTGCACCACGTCCTGGCTGCGGTTCATCGCCACCGCCGGGGTGGTGGTCCAGCCCCGGCCGATGTTGTCCAGCACGGCCGCTGCCGCGCCCGGCTGGCCCTCCATCTGTCCGAACGCGGCCCGCTCGGCCCTGCGCCCGAAGACGATCGCCGACGCGAGGAAGGCGAGCAGGAGGCCGAGAATGCCCAGATAGACCGGGTGGCCGATCAGGAAGCCGATCGCGAGGAAGACACCGAGGGTGACGATTCCGACTGCCGCGAGTACAAGACCGATCTTGGAGTCGGCCTTGCGAGTCATCTTGTAGGTCAGGACGATCTGCTTGAGTCGCCCGGGGTTCGCAGCGTCCGCTGCAGGTTCCTTCCTCGCCATGCCACGAAGTCTACGTGGCCCGGCAAGGCCCGACGACGGCAGTGTCCGGGCGGACGGCGGCAGCGCCCGCGGCGGGGCACGCGGAGAGGCGTGCGGGGGCTACGGGAGCGTCGCCACGGACTCCAGCACGCGCTGTGCCTCGACCCGGTCCTTGGCGCGACGGCGGTCCTCCAGGACGGACGTCCAGGCATTGCGGCGGGCGGTGCGCTGGCCGCTGCTCATGAGCAGCGACTCGACGGCACGGAGTGCATCGGTGAACGACGGGATCGCGGTGGCGCGTACGGGCGCGGCCTGCATGATGGGAGGTCCCCCCTCGGGATGACGGCTCGTGGGACGGGGCGGTACGTGGCGTAAGACCAGGGTCACTGATTGGTGTTACCAGGGCGTGACCGACCGGTCAAACACCAATGAAGCCTTGATGCAGCGGGTCTCCAGCCTGACGCGGTCCTGACGGGGGTCCCCAACTGCGCGGACGGACGCGATGGTGCCGAATTGGCCACTACCGGGCGGTAGTTGCTTGTGCGCCGACTCACACGCGAGCGGTGGCACTCAGTGCCACCGCTCGGGTCGAACCGTTTTTCCCCGACTGCTCCGTCCGGGGGTGCCGCGTCTCGGTCAGACGGCCTGTGAGGCGACGTACGCGCCGCGCTTCTCGACGGCCATCCGGTACAGCCGGCCGGCGCGGTACGAGGAGCGGACCAGGGGGCCCGACATGACGCCGGAGAAGCCGATCTGCTCGGCCTCCTCCTTCAGCTCCACGAACTCGTGCGGCTTGACCCAGCGCTCCACGGGGTGGTGGCGCACGGAGGGGCGCAGGTACTGCGTGATGGTCACCAGCTCGCAGCCCGCCTCGTGCAGCTGCCGCAGCGCCTCACCGACCTCCTCGCGGGTCTCGCCCATGCCGAGGATCAGGTTCGATTTCGTGACCAGACCGTAGTCCCGGGCCTCCGTGATGACCTTCAGCGAGCGCTCGTAGCGGAAGCCCGGGCGGATGCGCTTGAAGATCCGGGGGACCGTCTCCACGTTGTGCGCGAAGACCTCCGGCCGCGAGGAGAAGACCTCGGCGAGCTGGGCGGGCTCGGCGTTGAAGTCCGGGGCGAGCAGCTCGACCTTGGTGCGGCCCTCCGCGCGCTCGGCGGTCTGGGCGTGGATCTGGCGGACCGTCTCCGCGTACAGCCAGGCGCCGCCGTCCTCCAGGTCGTCGCGGGCGACGCCGGTGATGGTGGCGTAGTTCAGGTCCATGGTGACCACGGACTCGCCCACGCGACGGGGCTCGTCACGGTCGAGGGCCTCCGGCTTGCCCGTGTCGATCTGGCAGAAGTCACAGCGCCGGGTGCACTGGTCCCCACCGATCAGGAACGTGGCCTCCCGGTCCTCCCAGCATTCGTAGATGTTGGGGCAGCCCGCCTCCTGGCAGACCGTGTGCAGCCCCTCGCTCTTCACGAGGCTCTGCATCTTCGTGTACTCGGGGCCCATTTTCGCCCGGGTCTTGATCCACTCGGGCTTGCGCTCGATGGGGGTCTGGGCGTTCCGGACCTCCAGGCGCAGCATCTTGCGTCCGTCGGGTGCGACTGCGGACACATCGGCTCCCTGTAGCTTCGATTCTTCGGCGTACACCAGGGTACGCCCGTGCGGTGCTTGCTCCCCGGGGTGGGCAACCTTGGGGAGCAAGGGTGCATTCCCGGGGCCGGTCGCGCGTTTCCCCTCGCTGTGGAGGGTTCCCGCCCCCGGGGTGTTCCCGGTGCGTTCTCCGGGGTACTCCGGGCGTGCTCCCGGCGTGCTCCCGGCGTGCTTCCCGGAGGGGGGCGCGTCAGGCGGACGCCCGCTCCACCTCGCGCGGCCTGAGGTCCGCGTTCCCCAGGACGTCCGCCAGGTGCTTCTCCACGACGGGCAGTACCTCGCCGATGGTGAGTTCGCGGCCCAGTTCGTACGCCAGTGACGTCACGCCGGCGTCCCGGATGCCGCACGGGATGATCTTGTCGAAGGACGAGGTGTCCGGGTTCACGTTCAGGGCGAACCCGTGCATGGTGACGCCCTTGGCGACCCGGATGCCCATCGCGCAGATCTTGCGGTCCTCGCGCCGCTGGCCGGCGTTGGAGGGCGCGTACTGCGGTCCGTTGAGCCGCGGGTCGAACTCCTCGTCGGCGAGGCGCGGGTCGAAGTCGAGGGAGAGTCCGCCGGCGGCGCGCTGCTCGACCGGGTCGCCGAGGACCCAGACGCCCGCCCGGCCCTCCACCCGGCTGGTCCGGACGCCGAACTCCGCGCAGACCCGGATCATCGCCTCCTCCAGCCGCCGCAGGTGCGCCACGACGTCCACCGGGCGGGGAAGCTTCTGGATGGGGTACCCCACGAGCTGCCCCGGGCCGTGCCAGGTGATCTTGCCGCCGCGGTCCACGTCGACGACGGGCGTGCCGTCGAGCGGGCGCTCGTTGTCCGCCGTACGCCGGCCCGCCGTGTAGACCGGCGGGTGCTCCAGGAGCAGACAGGTGTCGGGGATCTCGTCCAGGAAGCGGGCGCCGTGCACCCGGCGCTGCTCGTCCCAGGCCTCCTGGTAGTCCACGGCCTCGGCACCGAATCCCATGCGGACGAACCGCAGCTCACTCACGGCAAGCGCCTCCCTCGAAGTCCACGACCGCGGTCGGGTTGCATCCGCGGAACCGTTGTCCGGCACGCGAAAGAACCTTTCGTCAGGTACGTGGCGCGCCCACGCCACTGTACGTCCGGGCCCGGCGCGTCAGTCGGGAGGCCAATCCTCACACGATCGGATGAATATATGCCGAAATATGTGATCGGCCGCTCACGCTCAGCTACATTCGCGCCGTTCAGGAGGCCATAAGGGCTGCTCACAGGCAATCCGGGCGCACGATGGTGCCCGAAAGGCAGGAGACCGCACCGCAGATGACGGAACGACCCGCGCAGCGCACGCCCAACCGCCAGCTCGCCGCGCTCATCGCAGAAGCGGGGTTCTCCAACGCAGGTCTCGCCCGTCGCGTGGACCAGCTCGGCCTCGAACACGGACTTGATCTCAGATACGACAAGACATCGGTGACCCGGTGGCTGCGCGGGCAGCAGCCCAGGGGCACGACCCCCGCGCTGATCGCCGAGGTGTTCACCCGCCGCCTCGGACGACGGCTCACCGCGCAGGACCTCGGGCTCGACGCCTGCGCCCCCGTCTACGCGGGCCTGGAGTTCGCCGCGACCCCCGAGGAGGCCGTCGACATCGTCAGCGGGCTGTGGCGCAAGGACTCCGGCAGCCACGCCGAGCTGCGGAAGATCGCCTTCACCCCGGCGGGACTCGTCGTCCCCAGCCGGGACTGGCTGATCGGCCGGGCCGACGACCGGGTCGGCCGCGGCGACCTGGCCGGGGCACGCATCCCCGCGCAGGCGCGCCCCGCCGCCACCCCCCGGTTCCCGGCCCCCGCCGAGGCGGGGGAGCCCCCGGCCCGCCGGCGCAACCAGACCGAGCGCGGTCCCGGCCAGCGGGTCACCGGCGGAGACATCGCCGCCCTCCGCTCGGTCGGCGAGCTGTTCCGCGCCCTCGACCACGCCTACGGCGGCGGCCACGCCCGGCAGGCGCTGGTCCGCTATCTGGAGCACGAGGCCGAGCCGATGCTGCGCGGCGTCTACGGCGAGCAGACCGGACGGCGCCTGTTCGCCGCCGCGGCCGACCTCACCCGGCTGGCCGGCTGGACCTCGTACGACATCGCCGCGCACGGGCTCGCGCAGCGCTACTTCGTGCAGGCGCTGCGGCTGTCGCAGGCGGCCGGGGACCGGGCGTACGGCTCCTACGTGCTGGTGACCATGAGCCGGCAGGCGGTCTACCTCGGCCACGGGCGCGAGGCCGTGCAGCTCGCCCGGGTCGCCCAGCAGGGCGTCGGCTCGTCCGCGCCGCCCGTCGTGCAGGCCCTGCTGCACTCCGTCGAGGCGCGCGGGCACGGGGTGCTCGGGGAGGTGCGGGCCTGCACGGCGTCGCTGGTGCGCGCCGAGCGGGCGCTGGAGACCGCCCGGCCCGGCGACGACGCGCCGCACTGGGCACGGTTCTTCGACGAGGGACAGCTCGCCGACGAGTTCGGGCACTGCCACCGGGACCTCCAGCAGTACCGGGCCGCGGCGCAGCACGCCGAGCGCTCGCTGCAGTTGCGGGCGCCCGGGTACGCGCGCAGCCGGCTCTTCTGCCGGGTCGTGCTCGCCACCGCGCGGCTCGGGCTCGGAGAGCTCGACCAGGCCTGCCAGCTGGGCGCGGAGGCGGCGGGGCAGGCGGCGGAGATGCGGTCGGTACGGG
The DNA here is from genome assembly GCF_042734135.1 of Streptomyces sp. NPDC059668. Lineage (NCBI taxonomy): Bacteria > Bacillati > Actinomycetota > Actinomycetes > Kitasatosporales > Streptomycetaceae > Streptomyces > Streptomyces sp. NPDC059668. Next base: position 50,810 of record NZ_JBHWEL010000056.1, read on the forward strand.
CCGTGGAGTACGTACGGGACTTCGAACGCCGGCTCGAACCGTACCGGGACGCCGCCCCCGTGCGCGGCTACCGGGACCGGGTGGCCGCGCTCGGGTGACCCGGAGGTCAGGCGGCCGCCTCCAGGGGTTCCTCGGCCGTCGCCGGACGGGCGCCCAGATCCGCGAGCAGGGCCTGGGCGGCCCTGCGGCCCGAATGGAGGGCCCCCTGGAGCGTGCCGGTGTCGCGGTGGTCCCCGCAGACGTACAGGCCCGCCAGGAGGCGCACCGGGCGGCGCAGGTCGTGCGGCGGGGGCATCGCGGGGACGGCGTCGGGGGTGTGGTGGACCGCGAGGAGTTCCCAGCGGCCCGTCGGCGTCCCGTACAGGCGGGCCAGCTGGGCGCGGACCGCCACGTCCAGAGGGGCGGCGGGCGGCGGGGTGCCCAGCACCGTCGAGGAGATCAGGACGCGCCCGGCCGGGGCGCGGCTTGGATCGACCTGGCTGACCACCGCCGTGTGCGCCACCGGTCCGCCGCGGTCGGCGTCCAGGAGCAGGGCGGGCTCGGCGAGCGGTGGCTCGTCGGTGGTGTGGTGCAGGACCGTCACTGGGTGGAAGGCCGGGACGCGCAGACCGGGCAGCAGCCGGGCGGCGTCGCGGGCCCCGGTGGCCAGCAGGATGGCGCGGCAGGTGAGCCGGCCGTGGTCGCGGGTGGTCACGGTGGTCGTGGAGACCGCGGTGACCTGGACGCCGGTGCGGACGGTACCCGGGGGCAGCGAGGCCGCGAGGAGCTCCGGCAGGGTGTCCGCGCCGCCCTCCGGCAGACAGAGCCGGCCCGACGCGAACGAGTGCAGGGCCAGGTCGGCGGCCCGGCTGGAGGCGCCGAGGTCCGGATCGCACAGCAGCGCGGCGAGCAGGGGGCGCAGGAAGGCGTCGACCGTACGGGGCGGCAGCCCCCGGGCGGCCAGCGCCCGCGCGGCGGAGAGCTCCGGGCGGGTCAGGAGACGCTCGGGCGGGGTGGCCGCGAGGCGGGCGAGGGCGGCGGTGAGGCGGGTCTGGTCGAGGGGGCCGCCCAGCGGGCCGGGCCGGGGGACCCCGCCCGGGCTCCGGGTGGGACGGGAGACGCTCCGGGCGGCGGCCCGGGGAAGTCGGGGGGCGCTTGCGAGGGCGCGCGCTGCGGTGAGTGCGCCCCTTGCGCTCCGGGGGGTGAGGGCGCCGGCGCGGTGGTGACGGCCGTCGCTGTGCAACAGGACGCCCGGGGAGAACGGGCGCAGGGTCAGGCCCTCAAGGCCTGGGGTGCGGCGTAGTTCCGGGTACGACGTGGACAGCAGCCGGCCGACGCGGTCGAGCCGGAATCCGTCCACCTTCTCCGTCGACATGCGGCCGCCCACGGTGGGGGCGGCCTCCAGGACCACGGTGGTGAGCCCCGCCCTGGTCAGGTGCTGCGCGGCCGCGAGCCCCGCGGCTCCGGCCCCGACGATGACGACGTCCACGTCCGCTTGACATACGGGCTCTAGCACATGCCCCTCCTCGAGGTTGCGCGGCCGGTGGGGACGTCATGCCCCCAACATGCCCTGGGAATACCCGAGTTCGGATCGAGATTAGGGGTGCGGGCGGCGTGGGGGAGTCGCGCGTCGGGTGTGCACGGTCGCATGGGGGTGCATACGGTTCTGTGTACGACCGGGTGTTTTCGCCCCCGCCGCCCCTACCCGACCCGTCCCGTACCTGGGGGCTCCGCCCCCAGACCCCCGTATCGGCCTTAAGGGCCTTGTCCTCAAGCGCCGGACGGGCTGGTGGTGCGGGCCTGCGTCATCAGGGTGCTGAAGGCCGGCGCCCGGGCCATGCATCTTCAGCCCGTCCGGCGTTTGAGGAAGAGCCCTTCGGGCGATGGCGGGGGTCCAGGGGGCGGCAGCCACTTGGCGGGGTTTGGGGCGGCGCCCCAAGGGATGGGCCGGCGGGGGCGAAGGCGGCCGGTCAGCGCAGGGCCGCTCGGAGCGTGTCCTCGATCGACGGGAACGTGAAGGCGAAGCCGGACTCCAGGAGGCGGGTGGGCAGGACCCGTTGACTGCCCAGGATGTCGCCGGACATCTCACCGAGAGCCAGCCGCAGCGCCACGGCCGGCGTGGCCAGCGCCGTGGGCCGCCGCAGCACCCGCCCCATCGCCTCCGTGATCTCACGGTTGGTCAGCGGCTGAGGCGCGGTCAGATTGACCGGCCCGGACAGCGACGGCGTGTCGACGAGGTGCCTGATCGCGGCCACCTCGTCGTGCACGGAGATGAAACTCCAGTACTGACGACCGTCCCCCATGCGCCCGCCGAGCCCCGCCTTGAACAGGGGGAACAGCCTCCCCCACGCCCCGCCCTCCCGCGCCACCACCAGCCCCGTACGGGCGAGCACGGTACGGACCCCCGCCTGCCGGGCCGCGTCGGCCGCCGCCTCCCACGCCACGCACACCGAGGGCAGGAACCCGTCCCCGGCCCCCGCCGACTCGTCCACCGCCCGCTCGCCCGTGTCCCCGTAGAACCCGATCGCGCTCCCGTTGACGAACACCGCAGGCCGCTCGTCGAGGGAGGCCACCGCCTCCGCGAGCACCGCGGTCCCGCGCACCCGGCTCTCCCGGATCGTCCGCTTGTACGCGTCCGTCCACCGTCGTGAGGCGATGCCCGCCCCCGAGAGGTTCACCACCGCCGCACACCCGGCGAGCACCCCCGCGTCGATCCCGCGCCCCTCGGGATCCCACCGCGCCTCGCCCGGGGTGCGGGGAGCCCGCCGCACCAGGCGGACCACCTCGTACCCGTCCGCCGTCAGGGAGCGCGTCAGCGCCGAACCGATCAGGCCGGACGCACCGGCGATCACCACGCGGGAACCCGGAGCAAGCGGTGAGTCGTTCATGCGTCCATCCTGCACCGCGGCCCGCGAAAAGACCGGCGGGAACCCCGTGGCGCCGCCGTACAGTGATCCTCATGCCAGTACCGCACATACGCTTCGCCACGCCGGACGACGAGGACGTCCTCGGCCGTCTCGACCGCGCCACCTGGTCCACCCTGCACGCGGTCATGCCCCGCCCCCGGCCGCCGTACGAGCCCTTCTACAACGAACGGTTCGGGCCCCGTGACCACCTGGTCGCCGAACTCGACGGCGTCCTGGTCGGCTACGTCCGGCTGGGCCACCCGACGTCCCTCGCCTGCAACTCCCACGTCCGGCAGATCCAGGGACTCGCCGTCTCCGCCGAGGCCCGTGGCGTCGGCGTCGGACGGGCGCTGCTGCGGGCCGTGCAGGACGAGGCCCGGAGGCAGGGCGCCCGGCGGATCTCGCTGCGGGTCCTCGGGCACAACACCCCGGCGCGGAAGCTCTACGAGTCCGAGGGGTTCGTGGTGGAGGGCGTCCTGCCCGAGGAGTTCCTGCTCGACGGCGAGTACGTCGACGACGTGTTCATGGGCCGCGGCCTCTGACCCCGCTCCGCGGCCTCTGACCCCGCTCCAGCCTCTGACCCCGCTCCGCGGCCTTTGACCGGGCTCGGCCCGCCTCACGAGGTGACGAGGTCACCCGTGTCCACCGGCGCCGTCGCCCGCGCCGCCCGCTGCGCGTCGCCGCTGACCTCGTCCGCCGTCAGGACGTAACCCGTCTCGTCGTCCGAGGTCGACCGGGCGAAGACGACCCCGTACACCCTGCCCTCGGTGGTGAGGAGCGGCCCGCCGGAGTTGCCGGGGCGGACGGTGGAGCGGATCGAGTAGATCTCCCGGGTGACGGTGTCCGTGTTGTAGATGTTCTGGCCCCGCGCGTTGATCTGGTTCGCGACCGTCGCCGCCTGGAGGTCGAGACCGCCGTCCTGCGGGTAGCCCGCGACGACCGCCGAGTCGCCGCGGGCGGCGCCGGTGTCGAAGCGGAGGACCGGGGCCCGGAGACCGGGGACGTACAGGACGGCGACGTCCTTCCGCGGGTCGAAGAGCACCACACGCGCCGAGTACACCCGGCCCACGCCGCCCACCCGCACGGTCGGGTTGTCGATGCCCGCCACCACGTGGGCGTTGGTCATCACGTGCTGCGCCGCGTACGCGAAGCCGCTGCCCTCCCGGCCCTGGTTGCCCGCGGCGCCCTCGATCTTCACCGTGCTCAGCTTGGCGGCGGTCGTCGCGGACTCGGTCACGCTGTCCCCGGAGGGCTTGGCGACGCCCGCCGTCGGCTCGTTCTCGAACGGGTTGAAGACCTGCGGGAAGCCCGCCTCCGTGAGCGCCGAGGTCGCCCGGGAGAACCAGGTGGGTGTGGTGTCCGGCATCGCGTTCTGCACCGCGCCCAGCAGGGCCGAACCGCGGATCGACTGCGTGATCAGGGTGGACGAGGAGGCTCCCAGGACGCTCGCCGCCACCCAGGCCACCAGCAGCACGGCCAGCGTGTTCGCCGCGGCCCCGCCGATCCCGTCCGCCACCCGCAGGGGTCCCCGGTCCAGCTCGCGGCGCAGCTTCAGCGCCAGCCGGCCCGCCAGCTCGTGGCCCACCACGGCCGGCACCAACACCGTCAGCACCGCCGTCACCGTCGCCGCCGACGTGCCGGCCGTCACCAGGTTCATCATCCAGGGCAGCACCCATACGCCGATGACCGCGCCGCCCACGAACCCGGCCAGCGAGACACAGCCGGCCACCAGGCCACGCCGGTAGCCGGACGCCGCGTAGGCCAGGATCGCCAGCATCAGCAGGATGTCGAGCAGGTCCACGGAGCCGCCTTTCTCTCGGGCCCCTTAGTACGCGCGGGGCGGGCTCAGTGATCAGGCACGCGCGCGCGGTCCCGGGAGGGGGCCACGCGTGCGTGGAACTGTGAAAACGCTCCGGACCAGGGAGATGGTTCCACCGGGTGGCACAGTGCACATCGCGCGACGGGAGGTTCCGGGCGAGGGTGAGGGCATGCGTGTCGTCCAAAGGACGCGAGGGGCATCGCGGGAATCAGGCGGGGAGCGACTTCGCCATGCGCTGGAATGGGCGCGGCTGTGGCTGCGATGGTGGCTGCCGCGGCGACCGGTGTGGGGTTGGTGGCTGCCCCGGGGTCGGGTGTGGGACTGGTGGGTCGTGCGGCGCCCGGCTTGGTGCCGGTGGACGACGCGCCGACCGGTGTGGCGTCGGTGGGTGACGCGGCTGTCCGGGTGGGGCCGGGCGGTCGTACGGCGACCCGCGTGGGACCGGTGGGTGACGCGCCGGTCGGACCGGGGCCGGTGGGCGACGCGGCCCACGCTGATCGTGCTCGGGTGTGTCTCCGGGCTGCTCGCAGTGCTCGCGCTCGTCCTGTGCGCCCTCGGAGTGGAACGCGTGGTGGGCCGCTCCCGTACCGCCGCGCCTCCGGCCGCGGTGCGGCCCGCCGTCCACACGGCGATGCGGCCGACCATCGTGCCGCGGTCGCGCTGGCTGGACGCCGCGACCGCGCGCGACCAGCCGCCGCCGCGCTACGACGACCGGGTCGTCGCGGTCTTCGTCCACCACACCGACTCGCCGAACGCGTACGACTGCGCCGACGTGCCCCGCATCATCCGCTACCTCTACGCCGGCCAGACCGGCGCCCGGAACTGGGACGACATCGGCTACAACTTCCTCGTCGACCGGTGCGGGACGATCTACGAGGGGCGCGCGGGCGGGGTCGACCGGGCCGTCACCGGTGCCCACACACAAGGCTTCAACCACCGCACCGCGGGGATCGCGGCCATCGGTACGTTCACGGCGGGGTCGGTGGTGCCGCGGGCGATGACCGAGGCGATCGCGGCGCTCGCGGCGTGGAAGCTGGGGCTCGCGGACGTGGATCCGCGGGGAACCGTGCGGCTCGTGTCGAGCAACAGTCTCAGCCGGTATGCCGTGGGTACGGCGGTGGTGCTGCCCACGCTGGCCGGTCACAACGCCGGATTCATGACCACGTGTCCCGGTGCGGCGCTGACGGCCCGGCTTCCGGCGATCCGTACGAGGGCGGCCGTTCTGCAGGGCCGCCACTGAGGCTCCGCCGGTTTGCTCGCCCTCGACGTCCCGGCGTGTCCCGTACCCCTGGGGCTCCGCCCCCGGACCCCCGCCAAGGGGCTGCGCCCCCTGGACCCCCGCATCGCCCGAAGGGCTCGTCCTCAAACGCCGGACGGGCTGGATATGCGGGCCCGTGCTGGAGGTGTCAGCCTGCTGCGGACGGGCTGGATATGCGGGCCCGCGCTGGAGGTGTCAGCCTGCTGCGGACGGGCTGGATGTGCGGGCCCGTGCTGGAGGTGTCAGCCGGCGGCGGATGGTTGCGGACGGGCTGGAGGTGCCGGTCCTTGGCGGATGGTTCCGGTCGGGGCCATGCCTTTCAGCCCGTCCGGCGTTTGAGGACGAGGCCCTTCAGGCCGAAGCGAGGGGCTGGGGGCGGCAGCCCCCAGGCGTGGCGTGGAGGGGACGGCCGAGGCATGTACCGGCGAGCACCCTCACCCTGTCCACCCCCTCACCCCCTGAACCGCTCCCACAACCTGGGATACCGCTCGGCGAGCACCCCTTCGTTCTCGAAGTCGAGTGGCGTGCCCTCCGGCTCCGACGACGCCGGAGGAATGCCGAGGTCGGGCGCGACGACCCCGGTGAGCTGTTCGTACGCCTCGTCCGCCGCGTACCCCAGTTCCTCGCCGTCCCCGTCGAGATCCTCGTCGAAGTCGTCCAGGAGCTCGGCCAGGGCGTCCGGGTCGTGCATCGCGCCCTCGAAGACCTCGCGCCCCTGGCCGATCAGCCAGCACCGGAAGAAGTCGAAGGCGTCGTCGCTCGCCCCGTCGAGCAGCACCCACGCCGCGCCCCACAGATCCCAGCGGTAGGCGCGGTTGTAGCGGGCCTCGAAGTGCCGGGCGAAGTCGAGCACGACGTCCGGGTCCCGCTGGACGAGGCGTTCGACGAGCAGGTCGGCGTGGTCCTCGGGGTCGCCCTCGACGGCCACGCGGGTCGTGTCCACCAGCTCCCAGAACTCCGTCTCGTCCATCACGGGTCAAGCATCGGGCCTGAACGGGAGTGACGCACGCGGAGTGCCGCAGATTGTTATGCGCGCACATGCCGACGGTAAAACCGGCAGGTACGGGGCGCTTTCGCGGTCCCCGTCACGCGTAGAGGACCGCGAGTCGCGCCGCGTCCGCGGCGAACCGCTCGCGCAGGACCGGCGGGGAGAGCACCTCCACCTCGGGCCCGAGCCCCGTGAGCTGCGTATGGGCGACCTCCTCGGACTCGACGGGGAGCTTGACGGTCACCCACCCCCGGTCGTCGGGGGCACCGCACTCGTCCAGGGCGGCCCTCGCCGCCGTGGGATCGACGGCGTACGGCAGACGTCGTACGCCGTCCGGGGAGAGCCGTACGACGGCCTCGGCCCGCAGGATGGACCGGGCGAACTGCCCGGCCCGCTCCGCCCAGAACGCGGGCAGGTCGAAACCCTCGTCCCGCCGGAACCGCTCCTCGCCGGGACGGACCGCGGTGAACCGGTCGATCCGGTACACCCGGAAGGCCCCCGCCTCGGGCACCCGCGCGCACAGGTACCAGACGCCCGCCTTGAGCACGAGCCCGTACGGCTCCAGCGTCCGCTCCACCTCCGTGCCGTCCCGCCCGTAACGCGCGAGGACCGGCCGGTCGTCCCACACCGCTTCCGCGACCGGCGGCAGCAGCTCGGGCGCCCTGGGCTCGGCGAACCAGGCGGGCGCGTCCAGATGGAAGCGCTGCGCCGCCGTCCGTGAGGCGTCCCGCAGGGAGGGCAGCAGGGCCGCGGAGACCTTCAGCCGGGCCGCGGACGCGGTGTCCTCCAGACCCATCTCGCGCAGCGCCCCGGGCACCCCGCTCAGGAAGAGGGCCTCCGCCTCGCCGCGCGCCAGGCCGGTGAGCCGGGTGCGGTAGCCGCCGATCAGCCGGTAGCCCCCGGCCCGCCCCCGGTCCGCGTACACCGGGACGCCCGCCTCCGAGAGCGCCAGCGCGTCCCGGGCGACGGTCCGCTCGGACACCTCCAGCTCCCGCGCCAGCTCGGCGGCGGTCATCGACGCCCGGGACTGGAGCAGCAGCACCATCTTGATCAGGCGGGCAGCACGCATGCGTTCATCATGCCGGGCGGCACCGACAGCGAGCCGGGGCCGGTGACGACGGCGAGGGGGGTACGGCGGTCGCCGTACCCCCCTCGCCGGGGTGAACCACAGGTCCTACAGGCCGTAGCGCTCCCGGGCTTCCTTCACCGCGGAGGTCTTGACCTCACCACGGCGGGCGAGCTGCGCCAGCGCCGCGACGACGATCGACTGCGCGTCGACGCCGAAGTGACGGCGGGCCGCCTCACGGGTGTCCGAGAGGCCGAAGCCGTCGGCACCGAGCGAGGACCAGTCCTGCTCGACCCACTGCGCGATCTGGTCCGGGACCTGGCGCATGTAGTCGGAGACCGCGAGCACCGGGCCCTCGGCGCCGTGCAGCGCCTGGCGGACGAACGGCACCCGCTCCTCGCCGCGCAGCAGCGCCGCGTCGGCCTCCAGCGCGTCGCGCCGCAGCTCGGTCCAGGACGTCGCGGACCACACGTCCGCGGCGACGCCCCACTCCTCGGCGAGCAGCCGCTGCGCCTCCAGGGTCCAGTGGATCGCCGTGCCGGAGGCCAGCAGCTGGACGCGCGCGGCGTTGGCGGCCGGGGACAGGCCCGCCGACTCGGCCGTGTTGAAGCGGTACAGGCCCTTGACGATGCCTTCGTCGATGCCGAGCCCGGCCGGCTTCGCGGGCTGCGGGATCGGCTCGTTGTAGACCGTCAGGTAGTAGAAGACGTTCGGGTCCTCGCCGGGCGCGGTCTCGCCGTACATACGGCGCAGACCGTCCTTGACGATCGCCGCCACCTCGTACGCGAACGCCGGGTCGTAGCTGAGCGCCGCGGGGTTGGTCGCCGCGATGACGGGGGAGTGGCCGTCGGCGTGCTGGAGGCCCTCGCCCGTCAGCGTCGTACGGCCTGCCGTGGCGCCGACCAGGAAGCCGCGGCCGAGCTGGTCGCCGAGCTGCCACATCTGGTCGGCCGTGCGCTGCCAGCCGAACATCGAGTAGAAGATGTAGAAGGGGATCATCGCCTCGCCGTGCGTGGCGTACGCGGTGGACGCGGCGATGAAGTCCGCCATGGAGCCGGCCTCGGTGATCCCCTCGTTGAGGATCTGACCGTCCTTGGCCTCCTTGTAGTACATCAGCTGGTCGCGGTCGACCGGCTCGTACGTCTGGCCCTTGGGCGAGTAGATGCCGAGGGAGGGGAAGAGGCTCTCCATGCCGAAGGTGCGCGCCTCGTCGGGGACGATCGGCACCCAGCGCTTCCCGCTCTCCTTGTCGCGGACGAGGTCCTTGACCAGCCGGACGAAGGCCATCGTCGTCGCCACGTTCTGCGTGCCGGAGCCCTTGTCGAAGGACGCGAACGCCTTGTCGGCGGGGGCGGGCAGCGGGGCGAGGGGGTGCGTACGGCGGGCGGGGGCCGGGCCGCCGAGGGCCGCGCGGCGCTCCTGGAGGTAACGGACCTCGGGGGCGTCGGCGCCCGGGTGGCCGTAGGGGACCACGCCGTCGACGAACTGGCTGTCGGAGATGGGAAGTTCGAGCAGGTCACGCATCTGCTTGAACTCGTCCGTGGACAGCTTCTTCATCTGGTGGTTGGCGTTCTTGGACGCGAAGCCCGTGCCGAGCGTGAAGCCCTTGACCGTCTGGGCCAGGATCACGGTCGGTCCGCCCTTGTGGGCGAGCGCGGCGCGGTAGGCGGCGTACACCTTGCGCGACTCGTGGCCACCGCGGGAGAGGTGGAAGCACTCGGTGATCTTGTCGTCGCTCAGCAGCTTCGCCATCTCGACGAGCGCCGGGTCGGCGCCGAAGAAGTCCTGGCGGATGTAGGCGGCGTCGCGGGTCTGGTACGTCTGCACCTGGGCGTCGGGCACCTCGCGCAGCCTGCGTACCAGCGCGCCGGTGGTGTCGAGCCGGAACAGCTCGTCCCAGGCGTTGCCCCACAGCGACTTCACGACGTTCCAGCCGGCGCCGCGGAACTGGGCCTCCAGCTCCTGCACGATCTTGAAGTTGGCGCGGACCGGGCCGTCGAGGCGCTGCAGGTTGCAGTTGATGACGAAGGTCAGGTTGTCCAGGCCCTCGCGCGCCGCCAGGGCGAGTGCGGCCGTCGACTCCGGCTCGTCCATCTCGCCGTCGCCGAGGAACGCCCACACGTGGGACTGCGAGACGTCCTTGATGCCGCGGCTGGTGAGATAGCGGTTGAAGCGTGCCTGGTAGATCGCCGACAGCGGGCCGAGGCCCATCGAGACCGTCGGGAACTCCCAGAGCCAGGGCAGCCGGCGCGGGTGCGGGTAGGACGGCAGGCCGTTGCCGCCCGCTTCCTGGCGGAAGTTGTCGAGGTGCGCCTCGTCGAGGCGGCCGTCGAGGAAGGCGCGGGCGTAGATGCCGGGGGAGGCGTGGCCCTGGATGTAGAGCTGGTCGCCCGACCCGTCGGCCTCCTTGCCCTTGAAGAAGTGGTTGAAGCCCGTCTCGTAGAGCCAGGCCGCGGAGGCGAAGGTGGCGATGTGGCCGCCCACGCCGTGTTTCGCGCCCCTGGTCACCATCGCGGCCGCGTTCCAGCGGTTCCAGGCGGTGATCCGGCGCTCCATCTCCTCGTCGCCGTCCACGGCGGGCTCGGCGGAGGTGGGGATGGTGTTGACGTAGTCGGTCTCAAGCAGCTTGGGCAGCGCGAGACCGTTGCCCTCGGCGCGCTCCAGCGTGCGGCGCATCAGGTACGCGGCACGGTGCGGCCCGGCCGCCTTGGTGACGGCGTCCAGTGAGGCCTGCCATTCGGCGGTCTCCTCGGGGTCGCGGTCCGGGAGCTGGTCGAGCTCGCTCGGCTGGATTGCGGTGGGGTCGGTCATTGCGCCGCCTTCCGGAGTCGAAGGGGGTTCCCTCATCGGTAAGGGTTCGGGGTAGCCCTTGGTCTTTGGCAGGACAGGGCTCAAGGGCTCTGGTGTGAGCCCGCCGATGACTGTAACCCCCTGATCGATGATCGATCAAAGGAAACGGGCCGAAAACCTCTTGGTTCGGGGAAAGTCGGCACGCGGTGCCTCGGCGGCAGGCACCGGGTGCCTTGGATTCGAGGGATTCCCGCAGGTGAGCATGGCCGCGCTCCGCTGTGTCAGGGCCGCGGCGCGCAGCCGAGGACGTGTGCCTTCACCAGCTCCGCGATCAGCGGGTCCCGGCGCCGGAAAGCGGCCACGAGGGCGTCGTGCTCCTCCGCGTACGACTGCTGGACCGTCCCCAGCCAGCGGATCGACAGTGCCGTGAAGACCTCGATGCCCAGGCCCTCCCAGGTGTGCAGGAGGACGGAGTTGCCCGCGGCACGCACCAGCTCGCGGTGGAAGGCGACGGTGTGGCGGACCTGGCCGGTTCCGTCCGACAACCGGTCGGCCTCGTACAGGGCGGTGACGTGCGGCTCCAGCGCCGAGCAGTCCTCGGCGAGCCGCTCCGCCGCCAGCTCGGCCGCGATGGCCTCCAGACCGGCTCGTACGGGGTAGCTCTCCTCCAGGTCGGCGGCCGTCAGGTTCCGGACCCGCACGCCCTTGTTGGGCGCCGACTCGATCAGCCGCAGGGACTCGAGCTCCCGCAGCGCCTCCCGGACCGGGGTCTGGCTGACCTCCAGCTCCGTCGCGATCCGCCGCTCCACGATCCGCTCGCCCGGCTTCCAGCGCCCGCTCACGATCCCCTCCACGATGTGCTCGCGGATCTGTTCGCGCAGCGAGTGGACGACGGGCGCGGTCATGAGGGCTCCTTCGGCGGGGGCTCTGGATCCAATGGTGCGGCCCGAAGGGCCGCGTTGAGGGGTGGTGACCGGGCGACGAGCGGGACCCAAGGGCGTTTGACGTTTAGACAATAAGGCCGCAGCGCTGCCGGAGAGAGGCGCACGGGGGCGCTTTCGCGCAGGTGAGACGAGACTTACACGCTGTCAGACCGGGCCTGCCCGTCTTCGGCCGCGCGGAGGTGCGCGGGGGGGCGGCCCCCCCCCCCCGCAGGGTGGGGGGGGGGGGGGCGGGGGTGCGGCGGGGGGGGGTGATAACGGCGAGCCCGCCCACCCACAACCCCCCCCCCACGA
>NZ_JBHWEL010000057.1:0-26749 GCF_042734135.1 Streptomyces sp. NPDC059668
GATGGCGGGGGTCCAGGGGGCGCAGCCCCCTGGCGGGGTCCGGGGCGGAGCCCCGGGGATGGGTCGGGTAGGGGCGGCGGGGGCGTGTACCGCCATGTGGACGCCGGGGTTGCGCCGGGAAGATCGTGTGGCAGGATGCCGTATCAGGTCATGAGCGACAGCCATCAGGCCCCGGCCGGCTGTCCGGCAACCCTCCGTCCGTGGCGGGGTGCCCCGGGTGAAGACCAGGCCGCAGGCAGCGAGGTCTGCGGCAAGCGCGGACCCCTCGAGAATCCCAGGGGTCCTGGTCGTTCGAGGGAGCCTTCTGTGAGCAAGCGAATGCGCTAGGGCGTAGAGCCCCGCCTCCGCACACCCCTTCCCACCCTCACCTGCGCCGAGCCGCGCGCGCGTACCTCCGTACGCCCCCGCTCGCGCGGTGTTTCCGCCTGCCTCTCACAGGAGTGCCGCCATGTCTGTCCCCACCGCTGCCGTCGCCCAGTCCGTTTGTGCGCCTCTGCCCGTTCTCGGCCGTGATGTGACCGTCCCGCTCGTCACCGGCGGCGAGGTCACCTACGCCGCCCTCGACTACGCCGCCAGCGCCCCGGCCCTCCAGCGCGTCTGGGACGACGTCGCCGCGTACGCCCCCTACTACGGCAGCGTGCACCGCGGGGCCGGCTACCTCTCGCAGCTGTCCACCGACCTCTTCGAGAACGCCCGCGGGACCGTCGCCGAGTTCCTGGACTGCCGCGAGGACGACCAGGTCGTCTTCACCCGGTCGACCACCGACTCGCTCAACCTGCTCGCCGCCACCCTTCCGGCCGACTGCCAGGTCTTCGTGTTCGAGACCGAGCACCACGCCTCCCTGCTGCCGTGGCAGGACGCGCGGGTCACCTACCTCGACGCGCCCCGCACCCCCCGGGGGGCCGTCGCGGTCCTGGAGCGCGCCCTCGCCGACCGCGACCCCCACGGACCGGCCCTCGTCTGCGTCACCGGTGCCTCCAACGTCACCGGCGAGCTGTGGCCGGTGCGCGAGCTCGCCGCCGCCGCGCACGCCCACGGTGCCCGGATCGTCCTGGACGCCGCCCAGCTCGCCCCGCACCACCCGGTGTCCGTCCGCGACCTCGACGTCGACTGGGTGGCCTTCTCCGGGCACAAGCTGTACGCGCCCTTCGGCTCCGGTGTCCTCGCCGGCCGCTCCGACTGGCTGCGCGAGGCCGAGCCCTACCTCGCGGGTGGCGGTGCCAGCCGCACGGTCGCCCGGCGCGCGGACGGCGGCGTCGACGTCGAGTGGCACGAGAGCGCGGCCCGGCACGAGGCCGGGTCCCCCAACGTCATCGGCGCCTACTCCATCGCCTCCGCCTGCAAGGCGCTGACCGAGGAGGGCTTCGACCGGATCGTCGCCCGTGAGCGGCACCTGATCCGCACCGTCCGGGAGGGGCTCGCCGAGGTGCCCGCGGTGCGCGTGCTGTCCCTGTTCGGCGACGACGCGCCCCGGGTCGGCGTCATCTCGTTCGTCGTCGAGGGCTGGAACAGCTCGCACTTCGCGGCGGCGCTCTCCGCGGAGTACGGCATCGGGGTGCGCGACGGTCTCTTCTGCGCGCACCCGCTGCTGCGCACGCTTCTCGGCAGCGACCCGCAGACCCAGGGCGAGTGCGGGGCCCCGGAGGCCGCGCCCGGCGAGAAGTCCCTCAACGCGATCCGCGTCAGTTTCGGGGCGGGGACCCCGGACGAGCACGTGGAGCGCTTCGTGCGCGCCGTGAAGGAGCTCGTGCGGGACGGTGCGCAGTGGCGCTACCGGACCGAGGGCGGACGCTGCGTGCCCGCGGTCTGACCCGGCGGCGGAGTGGCGTGGCCGGCCCCCGGCGGGCCGCGCCGCTCACGCGGGCGCCCCTCAGGCCGCGCGGAGGGTCAGGAGTCCAGACCGATCGCGAACGCCGCCTCCAGGTCGTGCTGCGAGTACGTGCGGAACGCGACGTGGGTGTCGGTGCCCTCGACCCCCGGGATCTTGCTGATGCTGCCGGGGATGACGTCCGCCAGGTCGTCGTGGGCCTTGACCCGGACCATGGCGATGAGGTCGTACGTACCGGTGACGGAGAAGACCTCGCTGACACTGTCCAGCGCGGCGATCGACTCGGCGATCTCGGGGATCCGGTCCACGCTGGTCTTGATGAGCACGATCGCGGTGATCACGGCTGGTTTTCTCCCTCGGGGGCCGCTGCTGGGACTTTCACTCTAGTCGGCCGCCGGAAGCGCACCCACGCGTAGAGGAAGCCCAGCGAGAAGCCCACCAGATGGGCCAGATAGGCGACCCCGGGACCCGAGGGACTGCGGCCCGCCGCCAGCCACTGCAACGCCGCCCAGAACGGCAGCACGATCCACGCCGGGAAGCGCAGCGGCAGGAAGAAGAGGAACGGGAAGAGACTGGTCACCCGGGCCTTGGGGAACAGGTAGAGGAACGCTCCGAGGACCGCGGAGATCGCTCCCGAGGCACCGACCAGGGTCTGTTCGGAGGTGGAGTTGGCGACCGCGTAGCCGACCAGCGCGAGATAGCCGCAGCCGACGTAGAAGAGGGCGAACTCGAAGTGGCCCATGCGTTCCTCGGTCATGGCCCCGAAGACGTAGAAGAAGAGCATGTTGCCCAGGAGGTGGAGCCAGCTGCCGTGGATGAACAGGGCCGTGGCGGGGGTCAGCAGAGCGCCCGGAGTCCCGCCGAGGAGGTCGGCGGGCACCACGCCCCAGCGCCGGAAGTAGGCCCGCTGCGCGACGAGCAGCTCGTCCCCGGTGCCGTACGTCGGGTTGAACCCCGACGCCGGTCCGATCACGAAGATCACGCAGCACAGGACGATCAGCCCGTACGCCACGGGCGCGGACTGGGCCCGCACCGTTCTGCCGACCGTCGTACTCCAGTTGCCGATCATGTTGCAGAGCATGACGTAACCGGACCGATGCACACAGAGTGCCTCGCCGCTGTGGACGGCCGAGCGTCGAGTACCCGCCAGGCCGTAGGGTTACGAGCCACACGGACACCAGAAGGAAAGCGACTGCCACATGACGGTTCCCCTTCCGACCGCCGAGACCCGCTGGCGCTGCACCCTGTGCGGCAATCTGACGCGCTTCGACGTGACCCGCTCGTCCAAGGTCGTCGAGTACGTGCACCTCGACCTGGCGGGTGAGCCGAGCGTGGAGGAGCGCGAGGTGGTCAGTGAGACCATCGAGTCGGTGCGCTGCCGCTGGTGCAACGCGGTGGATCAGGTGGAACTGGTGGACAGGCCGGGCGTCAGCTCCTGAGGGAGCGGGCCCCGCACGGACGATGGAGTGACGGATGGCGGAGACCACAGGCGGGGAGCCGGACGACGGCGCCGCCGAGGTGCTCGACCGTCCGCTGCCCGACGGCGTGCGCCGCCGTGTCGTACAGATCGTCTCCGACGGGTTCGGCGGTCTGACCGTCGCCGAACTGCCGGTTCAGCTGCGGCAGTATGCGCGGTTCGCCCCGAACCGGCGGGCGAAGTTCGCCGGCAACGCGATGGCCGCCGCGCTGGAGACCGACCCGCTCTTCCGGCAGCGTATCTCCGAGAAGCTCAGAGAGGCGCAGCCGGAGCTCGTCGGCGCCCTGGAATCCGGCGCGCCGCCCCCGGCCGCGGACCCGCTGGACGTGGCGGCCGCGGCCTATGTGCTGCGCCCCACGGGCTGGGTGAAGCTGGTGACGGCCGCGGGCGAGGAGGCCCTGCGGGCGGACGCCGAGCGCGCCGGCGAGGAGAGCCGCGCGGAGCTGGAGCGACTGCACGCGGAGCTCGCCGAGGCGCGGGCGCACACCAGGTCCGAGACCGAACGGCTGCGTACCGAGCTGGAGTCCGCGAAGAAGGAGTCGGAATCGCTGCACCGCAAGCTGCGCGGTGCCCTCAGTGACGTCAAACGGGGTGAGGCCGCGCTGCGCAGGCTTCAGGGCGAGACGGACGTCGCGCGGGCGGAGGGGCAGGCCCAGGTGTCCGCCGCGGAGAGCGAGAGCCGGCGGCTCAAGACGCGTCTCGCCGAGGCCGAGGCGGCCCTGGAGGCCACCCGCAAGGCGGCCCGCGAGGGGCGCAGCGTCGAGGACATGCGCGTCCGGCTGCTGCTGGACACCGTGCTGGACGCGGCGCAGGGGCTGCGCCGCGAACTCGCCCTGCCCCCGGTGTCCGTGCGGCCCGCCGAGACCGTGGACGCGGTCGAACCGGGACGGATGACGCCCAAGGACATCGCCGCCCGCGCGCTGTCCGAGAACGACCCCGCGATCCTCGACCAGCTGCTCGCGCTGCCGCAGGCGCACCTGGTGGTCGACGGGTACAACGTCACCAAGACCGGCTATCCGCAGATGCCGCTCGAGAAGCAGCGGCTGCGGCTGCTGGGGCAGCTCTCCCAGCTCGCCGCGCAGACCGGCGCCGAGGTCACCTGTGTCTTCGACGGGGCGGAGCTGGCCGCGCCGGTGCTGCTCGCGCCGCCGCGCGGGGTACGGGTGCTCTTCTCCAAAGCCGGCATCACCGCGGACGAGTTGATCCGCCAGCTGGTGCGCGCCGAGCCGCCCGGGCGGCCCGTCATCGTGGTCTCCACCGACCGCGAGGTGGCCGACGGGATCGCGAAGGCGGGCGCCCGGCCGGTCGCCTCCGTGGTGCTCCTGAAGCGCTTCTCGCGGGGTTAGCCGAGCGTTTCCCGCGGGTTTGCGCGGGAGTGGTTCCCGGGGACGGACGAGGGTGTCCCGCGGGGTAGTTCGGCGGGTTCTCCGCGGGTGATTCGACGCGTACTCCGCGGGTGATTCGACGCGTTTTCCGCTGGTCGTTCGACGAGTTCTCCGCTGGGTCGTTCGACGGGTTTTCGGCCGGTTCGTCAAGTGCTTTTCACCGGGCCGGTGATCCGCGGCCTACGCCTCAAAGGGCTCGTACGTCCCATGTGTGACGTCCGGGCGCGATGACCCGTTTGGTGCGACCTTCACGCAACGTAGTGTCAATCACGCATCACTGCACGTGAGTTGAGTGCAAAGAATGCGCTCGGTAACCGAGATTTTTCAGGTTTCGATTTGAACTGATCACAGGAAGGTCACTAGGGTCTGGCCTCGAACCTCCGCTCGGGTGATCACTCATTGGGAGTGACGGCGGAGGAGCACCGCCCGTCGGCGTCTCGGCAGGCGGCTGAAGGAAGAAGGAGCTCGCCTTCGTGGCGTCCCACCGTCGACCCAAGCAGCCGAGCCGCACCCGTGTGACCGTGCTCACCACCGCCGCCGCTGCCGCCGTGGCCCTCAGTGCCAACGCCGCCAACGCCGCACCCAGCGAGAAGCCGAGCAAGGACGAGGTCAAGTCGAAGGTCGACGCCCTCTACCAGGAGGCGGAGAAGGCCACCGAGAAGCTCGACGGGGCCAAGGAGAAGCAGGACAAGCTGCAGAAGCAGATCAGCACCCTGCAGGACAACGTCGCCCGCGGTCAGGAAGACCTCAACCAGCTGCGCGACGGCCTCGGTTCGATGGCCAGCGCCCAGTACCGCACCGGCGGCATCGACCCCTCCGTGGCGCTGTTCCTCTCCTCGAACCCGGACGACTACCTGGACAAGGCGTCCGCGATGGACCAGCTGAGCAGTCAGCAGGTCGAGGCGCTGAAGAAGGTCCAGGAGAAGCAGCGCGAGCTCGCCCAGCAGCGCCAGGAAGCGTCCGAGAAGCTCAAGGACCTCTCCGACACCCGCGCGCAGCTCAAGAAGAACAAGCAGGATGTCCAGGGCAAGCTCGCCTCCGCGCAGAAGCTCCTCAACTCCCTGACGGCCAAGGAGAAGGCGGCTCTGGACGAGGAGCAGTCGCGCGCCACCCGCGCCAGCGAGCGCGCGGTCCTGGACAGCCCCGGCAAGGCCGGCTCCGGGCGCGCCGGTGCCGCGTACTCTGCCGGACAGAGCAAGATCGGCACCCCGTACGTCTACGGCGCCACCGGCCCCGGCTCCTTCGACTGCTCCGGGTTCACCTCCTGGTCCTACGCCCAGGCCGGTGTCTCCATCCCCCGCACCTCCGAGTCGCAGGCCACCATAGGCACCCGCATCTACTCGCAGAGCGATCTGCAGGTCGGTGACCTGGTCTTCTTCTTCGGCGACCTGCACCACGTCGGGCTGTACGCGGGCGGCGGCCAGGTGCTGCACGCCCCGCGTACCGGCACGGTCGTGCGCTACGAGTCGATGAGCACCATCGGCGGAGCCTTCCAGTTCGGCGTCCGGGTCTGATCCCGCTTCCGAACCGCTCCGGGGATCTCCCCGGCACCCCGCCCAAACGGGCGAATCACGATAACTCCCGCTGACCCCACGCCCCGTCGGTGACCTGCGTCTCCGGCGGGGCGCCGCGTTGCGCGCCCCCGGAGGTCTTTGGCCGCTGCGTAGTCGCACGGCTACTGTCTGCCGCGTTTCCCCCGATTCCGGGGGACCGTCAGCGGAAGGGAGAGCGGCTACCGTGGGGTCCCATCGCCGCCGTGCACCGTCCGGGTCCGACCGGGGCGCCAGCGCCGCGGGCATCGCCGGCATCACCGTCACCGTGATGTCCGTGGCAGCCGCCGCCCTCGGTGCCGTACCGGCCGCAGCGGCACCGCAGGACGACACCAGGGCCGAGGTGGACCGTCTCTACACGCAGGCGGAGAAGGCCACCGAGGCGTTCAACAAGTCCGGCGAACGCGCCGGCACCCTGCGCAAGGAGGTACGCAGGGCGCAGGACCGGATCGCCCGCCAGCAGGAGCGCATCAACACGATGCGGGACGCGCTCGGTTCGCTCGCGGGAGCCCAGTACCGGGCGGGTGGCCTCGACCCCTCCCTCGCGCTGCTCTTCTCCGACGACCCGGCCGAGTACCTCGACAAGGCCGCCGTGCTGGACCGGATCACCGCCCACCAGGCGGGCGAACTCGATGACCTCCAGCTCGCCATGCGCGATCTCGCCCAGGAGCGGGAGGAGGCGACCGCGAAACTCGCCGAGCTGGAGCGGAGCAGCAGGGCCGTCGCCCACCACAAGCGGACCGTCGAGCAGAAGCTCACCGAGGCGCGGCGGCTGCTCAACGCGATGCCCGAAGCCCTCCGCGACGCCTACGACCGGGCCTCGCGCTCCGGACGCCCCGGCATCCCCGACCTCGGAAGCGCCATGCCCTCCTCGGGGCGTGCCGCCGCGGCCCTCGCCGCGGCCCGGTCCGCGCTCGGCCGCCCGTACGTGTGGGGTGCCAACGGGCCCGGCGGCTTCGACTGTTCGGGCCTCATGCAGTGGTCGTACGCGCGGGCCGGCGTCGGTCTGCCGCGCACCTCGCAGGAGCAGCGGTACGCCGGACACCAGGTGCCGCTCTCCCAGGCGCGCCCCGGCGACCTGGTCACCTACCGGTCGGACGCGAGCCACGTGGCGATGTACGCGGGCAACGGGCAGGTGATCCACGCGCCCTATCCGGGGGCCGCGGTGCGCTACGACCCGGTGGGCATGATGCCGATCTCGTCCGTGACGCGGGTCTGACCGCGCCGCCGGACCGCCGTACGATCGGGAACGTGGCAGGTCGAGGGCGTGCGTCGCGGGCATGGTGTGCCCTGGTGCTGCTGCTCGGCGTGCTGGCGGGCTGCGGTGGCCGTCCGGCCCCGGACACCGCGGCCGCCGAGGTGCAGCGGGTCCTCGACCGGCGGGCGGGCGCGGTCCTCGACCGGGACGAGGCGGCGTACCGCGCCACCGAGGAACCGTCCGGCCCGGTCGCCGAGTTCCGGCGGCTGCGCGCCGTCCCGCTGGCCGCCTGGTCGTACCACCTGACCGACCTGCGCCGTTCCGGGGACCGGGCCACCGCCGACGCGGACCTGCGCTACCGCGTCGAGGGATACGACAGCGCTCCCGTCACGGTCGCCCGCACCCTGAGCCTGGTCCACGACGGCGGGAGGTGGCGGGTCGCCTCTGACAGACCCGCGAAGAAGACCGGCCAGCAGTTGTGGGAGCAGGGCGCGGTGACGGCCGTACGGGGCGCGCACAGTCTCGTCCTGGGGGTCGGGCAGTCCGGTGAGCGGCTGCGGGCGTACGCGGCTCTCGCGGACCGCGCGGTACCCGCCGTCACCGAGGCCTGGGGCGCGGACTGGGCGGGGCACGTCGTCGTCCTCGTACCGAAGTCGCTGGACGGCATGGCGGGGCTGCTCGGCGCGTCGGCGGCCGGCTACCGGGGGATCGCCGCGGTCACCACCGGCGAGGCGGGCGGCTCGGCGAAGGCGCCCGCGGACCGGATCATCGTCAACCCCGAGGCGTACGGCGTCCTCGGCGACCTCGGCAAGCAGGTCGTGCTGACCCACGAGACGACGCATGTCGCCACCCGGGCCGACACGAACGCCGCCACGCCCCTGTGGCTGTCCGAGGGGTACGCGGACTGGGTCGGCTACCGCGGCACCGGGCGTACGGCGGCGCAGGTGGCGCCGGAGCTCCGGCGGGCGGTGCTGGACGGCCACCTGCCCGCCGCGCTGCCGGCCGACGGGGACTTCGGGTTCGCCGGGGACGCGGCGCGGCTGGCGCGGGCGTACGAGGGCGGCTGGATGGCGTGCCGGCTGATCGCGGACCGCTGGGGCGAGGTGCGGCTGAACGACTTCTACCGGGCGGTGGGCGGCCACGGGACGCGGGCGGGGGCCGTGGAGGGCGCCCTGCGCGACGTGCTGCACACGACGCCGGAGAGGTTCACCGAGCAGTGGCGGACCTATCTGCGGACCGGGCTGGGTCCGTCCTGACGGCCGCGCGCCGCCGTCAGGACGGGCTCAGGGTCTCCCTGGTGCGGGCGGCCTGCGCGGGCAGCGTCGGGGCCGGATGCGTCACCGTGCCCCACCAGAGTTCGCGGGCGGCCAGCAGCGCGGCGGCCACCAGCAGCCCGTCGCGGGCCAGGAGCAGGCCGACGCCCAGCCAGTCGCTGATCACCACGTGCGCGAACCAGACCGGGAACTCCAGCACGGTCGCACCGCACGCGGCCAGCACCATCGCCACCGGCGGCGCCATCCGGCTGCCCCGGAAACACAGGCAGACGGCGCCGGTCCCCACCAGCCACACCAGGTACTGCGGGCTGATGACCCGGCTGGTGGCGGTGAACATCAGGACCGCCACGAAGGCGGCGTCGGCGAGGGTGTGCGACCGCATGCGCCCGCTGCGCAGCCGCCACAGCAGCAGCCAGCCCAGGGCGGCCGCGGTGAGCGTCAGGGCCGCCGCGCTCACCACGTCCACGTAAGGGCCGAGGAACTCCACCGAGCCGTAGTTGAGCAGCACCTGACCGCTCCAGCCGAAGTGCCGGGCCACGTGGAAGACCAGGGAGCCCAGCGACTCCACCTCGGTGCCGCGGCCCCGCTGGGAGGCGAGGAAGGAGAAGGCACCCGGCATCGCCGCCCAGAACAGCAGTGCGATCCCGCCCCCGGTCACCGCCGCCGCCGTCCACGCGCGGCGCTTCACGGCTCCGGCGAGCAGCAGGACCGGCCACACCTTCAGCAGCGCCCCGAAGGCCGCGAGAGCCCCCATCACGCGCGGGTGACGGGCCCCCGCGAGCAGGGCCGCGACCGCCACCGCCGTCACCATCACGTCGTAGCGGGCGTAGACGGTCGGCCCGAGCAGCGGGAGGCCGGCCACCCACACCCAGGCACCGCGGAGCGTCCTGCCGGGGCGCACACCGGCGTACCGCAACAGCGCGAACACCGCCAGGTCGGCGAGGAGGGCCAGCACGACGAAGGCGGACGCGTAGTCGAGGAAGGGCAGCAGCCCGGGGGAGAGGATGGCGAGCGCCGCGGCCGGCGGGTACTGCCAGGTCACGTCGTCGAGCGGGAAGGTGCCGGTGCGCAGGATCTCGTACCAGCCCTGGTAGATCACCGAGACGTCGGTGGTGACGTCCGGGCCGGGCAGCGCGAACACCCGCAGGACGAAGAGCAGCAGCACCAGCCTGGTCACGACCCAGGCCCCGAGCAGTCCGTACGGGAATCCCGCCCCCCTTGCGCCCGTCATGCCCACCTGGCCCTCGTCCGTCCGGATCCCGCGCGGTCCCGCGTGAGGACATGATGGCGCGCCGGAGTGGGCGAGAGCCATGAAGCGGGGCCGTGCGCGGGGGTGTGTGCCGGACGCGTACGGCCGCGGGGGTTTCGGTACTGTCGGGCGCGATGGACAAGACCCTGATCGTGACCAACGACTTCCCGCCCCGCCCCGGC
Organism: Streptomyces sp. NPDC059668; assembly: GCF_042734135.1. Classification (NCBI taxonomy): domain Bacteria; kingdom Bacillati; phylum Actinomycetota; class Actinomycetes; order Kitasatosporales; family Streptomycetaceae; genus Streptomyces; species Streptomyces sp. NPDC059668. The sequence continues at coordinate 10,144 of NZ_JBHWEL010000057.1, forward strand.
GGCATCCAGGCGTTCCTGCACAACATGGCGCTGCGCCTGGACCCCGAGCGGCTCGTCGTCTACGCCTCCACCTGGAAGCGCGGCAGTGAGGGTGCCGAGGCCACGGCGGCCTTCGACGCCGAGCAGCCCTTCACCGTCGTACGCGACCGCACGACGATGCTGCTGCCGACGCCGGGCGTCACCCGCCGCGCCGTCGGGCTGCTGCGCGAACACGGTTGTACGTCGGTGTGGTTCGGGGCGGCGGCCCCGCTCGGGCTGATGGCGCCCGCGCTGCGCCGGGCGGGCGCCGGGCGGCTGGTGGCCACCACGCACGGTCACGAGGCCGGCTGGGCTCAACTGCCCGCCGCGCGCGGACTGTTGCGGCGGATCGGCGACTCCACGGACACGATCACGTATCTGGGCGAGTACACGCGCTCACGGATCGCCTCCGCGCTGAGCCCGGACGCGGCCGGCCGTATGGTCCAGTTGCCGCCCGGCGTCGACGAGAAGACCTTCCACCCCGGTTCGGGCGGCGCGGAGGTCCGCGCCCGGCTCGGTCTCACGGACCGCCCGGTGGTGGTCTGCGTCTCCCGTCTGGTCCCGCGCAAGGGACAGGACACGCTCATCCTGGCCATGCCGCGCATCCTCGCCGCGGAGCCGGAGGCGGTGCTGCTGATCGTCGGCGGCGGACCGTACGAGAAGGAGCTGCGCCGGCTCGCGTACGAGACCGGTGTCGCCGACGCCGTCCGCTTCACCGGAGCGGTGCCCTGGTCGGAGCTGCCGGCCCACTACGGCGCGGGGGACGTCTTCGCGATGCCCTGCCGCACGCGCCGGGGCGGCCTCGACGTCGAGGGCCTCGGCATCGTGTACCTGGAGGCGTCCGCGACCGGCCTGCCGGTCGTCGCCGGCGACTCGGGCGGCGCGCCCGACGCGGTCCTCGACGGCGAGACGGGCTGGGTCGTGCGCGGCGGTTCCCCGGAGGACTCGGCCGACCGCGTCATCGCCCTCCTCGCCGACCCGGAACTCCGCCGCCGCATGGGGGAACGGGGCCGTGAGTGGGTCGAGGAGAAGTGGCGCTGGGACCTCCTGGCAGAAAACCTCAAGACCCTCCTGTAGCCGACCCCTCTCAGGGTCGCGGGGAACTACGCAGAACCCTCAGCGTCCCGCACCGATTGACGGCCGCCCCCACCAACTCCCCAGGGGCGCGGGGAACCGCGCAAAACCCCCACGGACCCGCACACATCCACGGCCGCCCCCACCAACCCACTCCAGGGGCGCGGGGAACGGCGCGCTCGGCCACAGCGCTCCCGCACATTCCCACGCACGGCGCCCCCCACCCCCTCTCAGGGGTGCGGGGAACTGCGCAGAACCCGCACGGACCCGCACACATCCACGGCCGCCCCCACCAACCCACCCCAGGGGCGCGGGGAACGGCGCGCTCAGCCACAGCGCTCCCGCACATCCCCACCCACGGCGTCCCCCACCCCTCTCAGGGGTGCGGGGAACTGCGCAGAACCCCGACGCACCCGCACACCCCCACGCACACCGACCCCCACCCCCCTCGAAATCCGGGCGAAGCCCCTAGGCGGAAGCCGATAATCCGCCGATGCTGCGCACATGACAGAAAAACTGACCCATCATCAGATGACTAACCGTCACCTGACAAGACGTCAAATCCTGGGCATGGTCGCCCTCCAGACGGCCGCCACCGCCGGCCTCACCCGCGTCGGCCTCCAGTCGGCCCACGCCACCGAACCCGCCGCCGTCGACAACGCCCCCGCCATCGTCATCGGTTCCGGCTACGGCGCCGCCGTGGCCGCCCTCCGTCTCGGCCAGGCCGGCATCCGCACGCTCGTCATCGAGATGGGCCGGCTCTGGAACACCGCCGGCTCCGACGGCAAGGTCTTCTGTTCCACCAGCGCCCCCGACCAGCGCTCCATGTGGTTCCGCACCCGCACCGAGGCCCCGCTCGCCACGTTCCTCTGGCTGGACCTCGTCAACAAGGACATCAGCCGGTACCCGGGAGTCCTGGACCGCGTCCACTACGACCACATGTCCGTGTACGTCGGCCGCGGCGTCGGCGGCGGCTCGCTGGTCAACGGCGGCATGGCCGTCACGCCCCCGCAGTCGTACTTCGCCGAGCAGTTCCCCGGCGTGGACGCCACCGAGATGTACAACACCTACTTCCCGCGCGCCCGCACCATGCTCGGGGTCAACACGGTCGACCCCGCCTGGTTCGAGTCCACCGAGTGGTACAAGTTCACCCGCACCTCCCGCAAGGCCGCGACGAACGCCGGTCTGAAGACCACGTTCGTCCCGAACGTCTACGACTTCTCCTACATGCAGCGCGAGGCGGCCGGCACGGCCACCAAGTCGGCGCTCGCGGGCGAGGTCATCTACGGCAACAACTACGGCAAGAAGAGCCTCGACAAGACGTACCTCGCCGCCGCGCTCGGCACCGGCAACGTCACCATCCACACCCTGGAGCGGGTCCGGGCCGTCCAGCGCGCGGCCGACGGCACGTACACCCTGACCGCCGACCGGATCGACCTCACCGGCGCGGTGGTGGAGACCAAGCAGTACAGCTGCACGTACCTCTTCCTGGGCGGCGGCAGCCTCGGTACCACCGAACTCCTCGTCCGGGCCCGGGAGACGGGCGCCCTGCCCGCCCTGGACGCCAGCGTGGGCACGGGCTGGGGCACCAACGGCAACGTCATGACCGGCCGCGCCAACCACATCTGGGACACCGTCGGGGCCAACCAGTCCACGATGCCCGTGATGGGGATCGACGACTGGGCGAACACCGCCAACCCCGTCTTCGCCGAAATCGCCCCGCTGCCCATGGGGTTGGAACACTGGATCAGCCTCTACCTGGCGATCACCAAGAACCCCGAGCGCGCGTCCTTCACCTACGACGCCGCCACCGACTCCGCGAAGCTCGGCTGGACCGCGGCCCAGAGCGCGGTCTCGGTGAGCATGGCCAAGAAGCTCTTCGACCGGATCAACGCGGCCAACGCGACGATCTACCGCTACGACCTCTTCGGCGGCAACAAGACCTTCGCCGACGACTTCTGCTACCACCCGCTCGGCGGCTGCGTGCTGGGCAGGGCGACCGACAGCTACGGCCGGGTGAAGGGCTATCCGCACCTGTACATCACCGACGGCTCCCTGGTGCCGGGCTCGATCGGGGTCAACCCGTTCGTGACGATCACCGCGCTCGCCGAACGCGGCATGGCGCGGATCCTCGCCGAGGACACCGCGCCATGAGAGCCGGAGAGCCGTAGAGCCGTACGCCTGAGGCGGACGCGCCGGGGTCAGCCCCGGTAGATCGCCTCGATCTCGTCCGCGTAGTCCTTCGCCACCACGTTGCGCTTGAGCTTCAGGGACGGCGTCAGGTGGCCCGACTCCTCGCTGAACTGGGAGGACAGAATGCGGAACTTCCGCACCGATTCCGCCTTCGACACCGCGGCGTTGCCGTCGTCGACCGCGTCCTGGATCGTCCGTACGAGATCCGGGTCGTCACGCAGCGACGCCGCGGTGGAACCCGCCGGTTTGCCGTGCTCCGCGCACCAGCGGCCCAGGAACTCCTCGTCGACGGTGACCAGCGCGCCGACGAACGGACGCCCGTCGCCGACCACCATGCACTCCGCGACCAGCGCGTGCGCGCGGATGCGGTCCTCGATCACGGCCGGGGCGACGTTCTTGCCGCCCGCGGTGACGATGATCTCCTTCTTGCGGCCGGTGATCCGCAGGTAGCCGTCCTCGTCGAGGGTGCCGATGTCACCCGTGTGGAACCAGCCGTCGGCCAGCGCCTCCGCGGTGGCGGCCTCGTTGTTCCAGTACCCCTTGAACAGGTGCTCGCCGTGCAGCAGCACCTCGCCGTCGTCCGCGATGCGGATCACCGAACCCGGCAGCGGCTGACCGACCGTGCCGATCTTCGTCCGGTCCCAGGGGTTGAACGCGGTGGCCGCGCAGGACTCCGTCAGCCCGTAGCCCTCCAGGACCGTGAAGCCGATGCCGCGGAAGAAGTGCCCGAGCCGCTCGCCGAGCGGGGCGCCGCCGGAGATGGCGTACTCGCCGCGACCGCCCAGCACCGCGCGCAGCTTGCTGTAGACCAGCTTGTCGAAGGTCCGGTACTTGATCTTCAGGCCGAGCGAGGGACCGGACGGGGTGTCCAGCGCGCGGCTGTACGCGATCGCCGTGTCCGCGGCCTTGTCGAAGATCTTGCCCTTGCCGTCCGCCTGCGCCTTGGCGCGCGCCGAGTTGTAGACCTTCTCGAAGACGCGCGGCACACCGAGGATCAGCGTCGGCCGGAACGCGGCCAGCTCGTCGGTGAGGTTCTTGATGTCCGGGACGCAGCCCAGCTTGATCGGCGCCATCATCGGCGCGACCTGCACGAGGCGTCCGAAGACGTGGGCGAGGGGGAGGAACAGCAGCACCGAGCACTCGCCCGTACGGAACAGCGGACGCAGCCGCTCCACGATGTTGCCGCACTCGGCGAAGAAGGCGCGGTGGGTGAGGACACAGCCCTTAGGACGGCCGGTCGTGCCGCTCGTGTAGACGATGGTCGCCGGGTCGTCGGCCTTGGCGAGCGAACTGCGCTCCTCGACGGTGGCGTCACTGACGTCCCGGCCGGCGCGGCCCAGCTCCTCCACCCCGCCGGCCTCGATCTGCCAGACGTGCTTGAGGGCGGGCAGCTGCTCGCGCACCGACTCCACGGAGGCCGCGTGCGCCGGCAGCTCGACGATGCAGGCGGTCGCGCCCGAGTCGCCGAGTATCCACTGCACCTGCTCCGCCGAGCTGGTCTCGTACACCGGGACGGTGACCGCGCCCGCGCTCCAGATGGCGAAGTCGAGCAGCGTCCACTCGTAACGCGTACGCGACATCAGACCGACCCGGTCGCCGGGCTGCACACCCGAGGCGATCAGGCCCTTGGCCGCGGCCCGTACCTCGGCGAGGAACACGGTGGCGGTGACGTCCGTCCACGCGCCGCCCACCTTGCGGGCGATGACGGCGACGTCGGGATGCTGCGCGGCGTTTCTGCGGACGATGTCGGTCAGATTTCCGTCCGCAGGGACCTCGTACAAAGCCGGAAGGCTGAACTCGCGCAAGACTGCTGCTCCTCATAGGGCGCCGGCGCCACGACTCTGTGTGATGCGACGGTGCGGTCCAAGGCTCGGGCAGGTACTCGGGAACATCGTTGTTGAAATCCTGAGTACGACTGGACTGCCCGGACGTTACCCACCGGTACGGCTGTTTCGATAGGGGGTCCCGGCGAGATGTTCCCTGCGTCACACAGGTTGGCGTTCCTTCGCGCACAGTAGTCCACGCTCTTCTCGGCATGCCAGTAACCGCAGGTCCGACCGCCTCTGTTCACGTTTGCCGCACAGGCCTACGCTTGATCGCCATGGCACCCACACCAGGCGGCAACCGCAGGACGCGCATTCATGTGGTGAGTGACGTGCACGGCAACGCACGTGACCTCGCCCGGGCCGGCGACGGCGCCGACGCTCTGATCTGCCTCGGTGACCTGGTGCTCTTCCTGGACTACGCCGACCACTCGCGGGGCATCTTCCCCGACCTCTTCGGCGCGGAGAACGCCGACCGGCTGGTCGAGCTGCGCACCGCCCGCCGCTTCACGGAGGCACGCGAGTTCGGGGCGCGGCTGTGGGCCGGCGTGGGGTCGGACCGCGTCGGGGTCGTCGAGAAGGCGGTGCGCAAGCAGTACGCCGAGCTGTTCGCCGCGTTCCCGACGCCGACGTACGCCACCTACGGCAATGTCGACATGCCTCCGTTGTGGGCGGAGTACGCCGGACCCGGCACCACCGTCCTCGACGGCGAGCGGGTGGAGATCGGCGGCCGGGTCTTCGGCTTCGTCGGCGGCGGCCTGCGCACCCCCATGCGGACGCCCTACGAGATCAGTGACGAGGAGTACGCGGCGAAGATCGAGGCGGTCGGCGAGGTCGACGTCCTGTGCACGCACATCCCGCCGGAGGTGCCCGATCTGGTGTACGACACGGTGGCGCGCCGCTTCGAACGCGGGTCCCGTGCCCTGCTCGACGCGATCCGCCGCACCCGCCCCCGCTACGCCCTCTTCGGGCACGTCCACCAGCCGCTCGTCCGGCGGATGCGGATCGGCGCGACGGAGTGCGTGAACGTCGGGCACTTCGCCGGGTCGGGGAGGCCCTGGGCGCTGGAATGGTGAACCCCAGGTGGGGTGGCAATGGTTCGGTCGGCGCGCGGTAGCCTTCACGCTGCACACACGTGCGCACCACCCTCCCTCACCGGACCGCACCTGGAGGAGCCACGGCGATGGCGGAACACACCAGCTCGAGCATCACGATCGAGGCGGCACCGGCTGACGTCATGGCGGTCATCGCCGACTTCGCCCGTTACCCGGACTGGACCGGCGAGGTGAAGGAGGCCGAGGTACTCGGCACGGACGGGCAGGGCCGCGCCGAGCAGGTGCGCCTCGTCATGGACGCGGGCGCCATCAAGGACGACCAGACCCTGGGGTACACCTGGACCGGCGACCACGAGGTCTCCTGGACCCTGGTCAAGTCCCAGATGCTGCGCTCCCTGGACGGGTCGTACCTCCTCAAGCCCGCGGGCACGGGTGCCACCGAGGTCACCTACCGGCTGACGGTCGACGTCAAGATCCCCATGCTGGGCATGATCAAGCGCAAGGCCGAGAAGGTCATCATCGACCGCGCCCTCGCGGGCCTGAAGAAGCGGGTGGAGTCGGGCGACGCGGGCTGACCCCGGTCCGGCGGTCGGGCCGCCCCCGGCCCCGGCCCGACCGACCCCGCCCCCGGCCCCCGGTCGGGCCGGCCCGGGTCCGCACACGCGCCGACCGCCGGCTGGCGCGCGGCCTCCGGGGAGCGGGCGGGCGACGGGGCGGGGCGGCGGGGACGTCCGGCGCGGGTAGCGTTCCCTCCCATGCGCACCATCCTGATCACCGGCTCCGGCGGCACCGGCCGTACGACCCTCGCGGCGGCCACCGCCCTGAAGGCCGCGGGTGAGGGCACCCGCACCCTGCTGCTGAGCGCCGACCGAACCGACACCCTCGGAACCGCGCTCGGCACCCGCACGGGCGCGGAACCCGTCGAAGCCGCCCCCGGCCTCACCACCTGGCGTCCCGACGCGACGGAACGCTTCCGCGAGGACCTCACCGCCTTCCAGGACCGCGCGACCACCGCCCTCGACCTGCTCGGCGCGGCCCGGCTGGACGCCGAGGAGCTCACCCCCCTGCCCGGCGCCGAGGAGCTGGCCCTGCTGCGCGCGCTGCGTGACGCGGCGACCTCGGACACCTACGACCTCCTGGTCGTGGACCTCCCCCCGACCCCGCAGGCCCTCGCCCTGCTCGCGCTCCCCGAGGAGCTCCGCCGCTACCTGCGCCGCCTGCTGCCCGCGGAGCGCCAGGCCGCCCGGGCCCTGCGGCCCGTCCTCGGCCGCCTCGCCGGCGTCCCGATGCCCGCCGAGTGGCTGTACGAGACGGCGGCGCGCTGGGACGTCGAGCTGGCCGCCGTGGAAGCGGTCGTCGAGGACCGCGCCACGACCGTACGGGTGGTCGCCGAGCCCGGACCGGCCGGCACCGACGCCGCCCGCACCGCCGTCACCGGCCTCGCCCTGCGCGGCCTGCGCGTCGAGACGCTGCTCGCCAACCGCGTGCTCCCCGCCGCCACCACGGACACCTGGCTGGGTGCCCTCGCCGCCCAGCAGCACAAGGCGCTCGACGAATGGCGGGAGGCGTACACCGTCCACGAGGTCCCGCACCTGGGCCGCGATCCGCGCGGCACCGACGACCTCGGGGCGCTCCCGGTGCCCGGTGTCAACGAAATGCCACCCCCGGTCGAGTGGCCCGTCCTCGACCACCTCGCCGACGACGGCGTCCTCGTATGGCACATCCCGCTCCCCGGCGCGATACGCGAGGAACTGGACCTGATCCGCAGGGGCGACGAACTGGTCGTCACCGTGGGGCAGTTCCGCCGGATCGTGCCGCTGCCGTCCGCGCTGCGCCGCTGTGCCGTGGACGGCGCAGCACTGCGCGAGGGAGAACTGCGGATCCGTTTCGCGCCGGACCCGGATCTGTGGCCGCGCACACGGTGAACCGGGCACCCCTGTTCGGGTAACGTCGAAGGGAGGAACCGTAGGCAGGAGTCCGCCATGAGCGAAGAGCGCCCCACGTCCGACGCCGCTCAGCACGAGGCGGTGGACGAAGCGCGCGTCAGTGACGCCGACGCCTGGGCGAAGGCGTGCGCGGAGGATCTCGCGGCGGAGAAGGCCCGCCGCCGCACCCAGTACGGACCACCGCCGGGTTCCGCGTCCGAGGAACTGCGCAAACTCGTCGACGCGGTCGCCGACAAGCTGTCCGGACTGAACTCACCGCTGTTCGGAGCGATCGCCTCGGGCACCGCCCAGCAGATGGTCAGCCAGGTCGTGCAGCAGGCCAAGGCGGCGGTCGAACCGGTCATCGAACGCAACCCCGACGTCTTCGACCACCTCGCGGCCGCGGGCTCCGAGCTGCTCGCCGCCTACCGCTCGGCCGTCGAGGCACAGGAACGGCGCTGGACCACCCGGGACACCGGCCCTCGCGACGAGGGCACCGGTCCGGGGGAGCGGATTGACTTGGACTAAAGGCCGCTCGGGTACGGTTGGCCGTAGCGGGGCTCGACCGAAACTGAGGGATTCATGGGACTCACCATCGGCGTCGATATCGGCGGCACGAAGATCGCGGCCGGTGTGGTCGACGAGGAAGGCAACATCCTCTCGACCCACAAGGTGCCGACCCCCACCACGCCGCAGGCCATCGTGGACGCCATCGCCGCCGCCGTCGAAGGTGCGCGCGCGGGTCACGACATCGTCGGCGTGGGCATCGGTGCGGCCGGATACGTGAACCGCCAGCGCTCGACGGTCTACTTCGCGCCCAACATCGACTGGCGGCAGGAGCCGCTCAAGGCCGAGGTCGAAGCGCGCGTGGGGCTGCCGGTCGTGGTGGAGAACGACGCGAACGCGGCGGCGTGGGGCGAGTACAAGTTCGGCGCGGGCAAGGGCCACCGGAACGTCATCTGCATCACGCTGGGCACGGGCCTCGGCGGCGGCATCATCATCGGCAACAAGCTGCGCCGCGGGCACTTCGGCGTCGCCGCCGAGTTCGGTCACATCCGGATGGTGCCGGACGGTCTGCTGTGCGGCTGCGGCTCGCAGGGCTGCTGGGAGCAGTACGCCTCCGGCCGCGCCCTCGTCCGCTACGCCAAGCAGCGGGCCAACGCGACCCCCGAGCACGCGGAGATCCTGCTCGCGCTGGGCGACGGCAACCCCGACGGCATCGAGGGCAAGCACATCTCGATGGCGGCGCGGCAGGGCGACCCGGTGGCGGTGGACTCGTACCGGGAGCTGGCCCGCTGGGCCGGTGCCGGTCTCGCGGACCTCGCCTCGCTCTTCGACCCGTCGGCCTTCATCGTCGGCGGTGGCCTGTCGGACGAGGGCGAGCTGGTCCTCGACCCCATCCGCAAGTCGTACAAGCGCTGGCTCGTCGGAGGCAACTGGCGCCCCGTGGCCGATGTGATCGCCGCCCAGCTCGGCAACAAGGCCGGCCTCGTGGGCGCGGCGGATCTGGCCCGGGAGCCCGACCCGATCATGTGACACCCGCCCCACCCCCAGCCACCCGACCTCGCCCGCCGCGCCTCGAAGCCGGCGGGCGCGGTCGTACCCCGCGGACACTTCCGAGATCCCGGCCCGCTGCCGTGCCCCATAAGGGGCGCGAGGAACTGCGCACCCAGCCCCGACGCACCCGCACCAGGCAGCGGGGTCCGGCCCCGTAAGGGGCGCGGGGAACTGCGCGCCCAGCCGCGACGCACCCGCACTAGACAGCGGTCCGGCCCCGCAGGGAACCGCGCGCCCAGCCCCGACGCACCCGCACCAGGCAGCGGGGTCCGCCCCCGCAGGGAACCGCGCGCCCAGCCAACACGCACCCGCACCCGACCCAACCGCGATTCCCTCCCCACCCAGCGGAGTGCCCCCGTATCTTGATCGGCATGGCGACGACCCCGCTGCCCCTCTCCCACACCGAGCCCGACGGCTCCGCCGTCATCCGGGTGCTCAGTTACAACATCCGCTCGATGCGCGACGACACCGACGCCCTCGCGCGCGTGATCAGCGCCTGCGCACCGGACCTGGTCCTGATCCAGGAAGCCCCCCGCTTCTTCCGCTGGCGCAAGAAGCTGGCCCGTCTCGCGGCGGCCTCCGGCCAGATGATCCTGGCCGGTGGCGCCCCGGCGGCCGGCCCCGCGCTGCTGTGCTCCCTGCGGGCCACCGTCGAACGGACCGAGGACGTCCTGCTCCCGCTCACCCCCGGCCAGTTCCGCCGGGGCTTCGCGACGGCCGTCGTCCGCTTCGGTGGCGCCCGCCTGGGCGTCCTGAGCTGCCACCTCTCGCTCGACGCCGACGAGCGCCACGAGCAGGGCGGCATGCTCCTGGACCGTCTCGCCGCCCTCGGCACCCCGCACGCCGTGGCGGGCGGGGACCTCAACGACCGCCCCGACGGCCGCACCTTCCAGCGTCTCGCGGGCCCCCTCCAGGACGGCTGGGCGACCCGCCCGTGGGGCGCCGAGCACACCTGGATCCGCGACGCGCCGCACCGCCGTATCGACGCGGTCTTCGCGACGCAGGGCATCGAGGTCCTGGGGTGCGGGGTGCCAGTGGGCCACCCCGGCGTGACGGAGACGGACCTGCGCGCGGCCACGGACCACCTGCCCGTACTGGCCGCCCTCAGAGTGCCGGCGTCCTGAGCCGCAGGCTCCCGGACCGGAGCCAGGAGACCCGGTTCCGGGACGTCGGACCTGACGCGCCCGTCCGGTGGACGCGCGCGCCGGGACCGTCTCAGACCACCGCGCCCCGCCCCGGATCGTCCTCGTCCTCGTCGTCGGGGTTCATCCGCATCACGAGGGTGGCGAAGCCGCCGAGGAAGCCGCCGATGCCCACGGTGGCGAGCCACCAGGTCATGTCCCAGCCGAGCAGGACGGCCAGCAGGAGCACGATCGGACCGCCGATGACGGCGAGCCACGCGAACTTGGCCGTCGTGTCGGCGGTGGGCAGCGGGGGCGGCTCGGGCGGCACGAAGTGGCCCTCGTCGTCCTCGTCGAAGTCCTCCTCGGCGGGCTCCGGCGTCCGGTAGTCGCGCGGACCGCCGACGCCGGGCGCGAAGGAGACGGAACTGCCGAGAGCCTGAGCCGTCGGCGGCCGGTCCCCGTCGCTCTGGTCGGCCTGGTCGGCCTTCGCGGCGCCGTCGGGGTTCTCCGCGTCGTTCGCGTCGCTCTCGGCACGCTGCTCGGACCTGCGCCCGCGGCCCGCGGCGGTGCCGTTCGTCTCGGGATCGAGGAGCGCCAGGTCCTCGACCGACTTGAACGGTTTCGCGCCGGGCGGATCCTTCGGCTCCTCGCCGTACCCCTCGACGATCGCCTGCCACGCCGCGTCCTCGTCGAACGGCACGTTCTGCTCGTCCCCCGGGGGCCCGCCGACGGGCACGCCCTTCTCGTCGGGCTCGCCGCGCTCCGCGTCCTGCTCAGCCACCAGTGGCCGTCCCTTCCTGCTGACCCGCCTGAACCGCGTCGGACCGGTCGCCGACGCCGGGCGCGATCCGGCCGATGAACGCGTAGCTCTCCTCGAAGACCCGGTCCGCGTCATGGTCCAACGTCGCCACGTGGTAGCTCTGTTCCAGGAGGATCTCCGTCACGTCCGTGGACGACACCCGGCTGAGGACGCGGGCCGAGTCCACCGGCGGCACCACGTGGTCCTGCGGGCTGCGCAGCAGCAGGAGCGGCTGGGTGACCTGGGGCAGCTCCGTGTCGACGATCCGGTAGAAGTTCCGCATGGAGTGCGCGGCCCGCAGGGGCACCCGGTCGTAGCCCAGTTCCCTGACACCCTCCTTGGCGATGTCGCTCGCGATACCGCCCACGGTCGGTACGAAGTGACGGAGCACGGGGAGGGCGTACGCGGCCGCCCCGTGCACCTTGTTCGCCGGGTTGACGACGACGACGCCGCTCACCTCGTCCCCGTGCTTCGCCGCCAGCCGCAGAGCCAGCGCGCCGCCCAGGGAGAGGCCGAAGACGAACACCCGCGTGCAGCGTTCCCGCAGGGCGCGCAGTTCGCGGTCCACCTCGGCGTACCAGTCCTGCCAGCCGGTGAGCTGCATGTCCTCCCAGCGCGTGCCGTGTCCGGGCAGCAGGGGGAGCGCGACGGTCAGGCCGCGCTCGGCGAGGAACCCGGCCCAGGGGCGCAGGGACTGGGGGGACCCGGTGAAACCGTGGCAGAGGAGGACGCCGACCTCTCCGCCCTCGTGGCGGAACGGCTCGGCTCCAGGAAGGACCGGCACCTTCGGTCTCCTGTTCGTCAGGACGGGCGGAACGGGACAAGGCAGGCGGGCGGACCGGAACAAGACGGGCGACCCGAACGGAGGCGGAGCACGACCCCGGGAGATCCGGGCGTACTTCACCGTACGCGACCGCACTGACACCGACCAGGGTCGTCGGGTCCTTCGACAGTCCTCCGGGATAAGGTCTGAGCGACGACACAGGAGGCATTCGGTTGATCTACGGCGCCATGAAGTTTTCCATCGGGGGGCCGCTGAAGCTCGCCTTCAGACCCTGGGTGGAAGGCCTCGAGAACATTCCCGCCGAGGGCCCCGCCATCCTGGCAAGCAATCATCTGTCGTTCTCGGACTCGTTCTTCCTGCCCGCGGTCCTCGACCGCAAGGTGACGTTCATCGCGAAGGCGGAGTACTTCACGACGCCCGGCGTCAAGGGCAGGATGACCGCCGCGTTCTTCAAGGGCGTGGGCCAGCTCCCCGTGGACCGCTCCGGCGCGCGCGGCGCGGGCGAGGCGGCGGTCAAGAGCGGTATCGACGTCATCGAGCGCGGTGAGCTGTTCGGCATCTATCCGGAGGGCACGCGATCGCCCGACGGACGGCTGTACCGCGGCAAGCCGGGCGGCCTCGCGCGGGTGGCGCTCGCCACCGGCGCCCCGGTCATCCCGGTCGCCATGATCGACACGGAGAAGATCCAGCCGCCGGGCAAGGTGATGCCCAAGCTGATGCGCCCGGGCATCCGCATCGGCAAGCCGCTCGACTTCAGCCGCTACAGCGGCATGGAGCACGACCGCTTCGTGCTGCGCGCGGTGACCGACGAGGTCATGTACGAGATCATGAAGCTCTCCGGCCAGGAGTACGTCGACATCTACGCGACCGCCGCCAAGCGGCAGATCGCGGACGCGGCGAAGGCCGAGAAGCAGGCGCAGAAGGAAGCCGAACAGGCGCAGAAGGAGGCCGCGAAGGCGGCCGAGACCGAAGAGGGACGGGCGGGCGACTCCTAGAGACGTTCGCCGGGGGCGGTGGGGTGGGGGAGCATGGCCAAGCGCGAGCGAGTCATGAGGATGTCGGTCGAGCTGCCGCTGTGGCGTGCGCTCACCGCGTACCGCGTGCTGACGATGCTGTACGCGATCGGCCTCTTCGTCACCGCGACCGGCAGGTTCGCCCACCCCTGGGTGGCCGTCGGCTACTACGCCGTCCTGTTCGTCTGGACCCTGGCGACCGTCCCCAGGGTCGCCAACGCGGCGAGCTGCACCAAGCGCTTCCTCGCCGTCGACCTGGCCGTGGCGCTCACCGGCATCCTGCTCACGCCGGTCGCGGTCACCCACCACAGCATCGTGGACGGCGGACCCACGCTCCCGTCGATATGGACGGCCGGCTCCGTGCTGGCCTTCGCCATCAAGGGCGGCTGGCGCTGGGCGGCCTTCGCCTCCACGCTCGTCGCGGCCGCCAACCTCGTCGAGCGCGGCGCGCCCACCCGCGACACCGTCCACAACGTGATCCTCGTCTGGGTCGCGTCCATCGCCATCGGCTACGTCGTCGAGGTCGCCCGCGCCTCCGAGCTCACCCTCGCCCGCGCCCTGGAGATCGAGGCCGCCACCCGCGAACGCGAGCGCCTCGCCCGGGACATCCACGACGGGGTCCTGCAGGTCCTCGCCATGGTGCAGCGGCGCGGCAGCGCCCTCGGCGGCGAGGCCGCGGAGCTGGGCCGGATGGCGGGCGAGCAGGAGGTGGCGCTGCGCACGCTGGTCTCCGGCGGCCTGCTGCCCGTCTCGCGGGTGTCCGAGGACGCCGCGCTCGGCGCGGTGGTACGGGCCGTCGAGGAGCCCGACGACGACGCGGGCCCGGTGGACCTGCGGGTGCTGCTCGCCCCGTACGCCACCGCGCGCGTGACCCTCTCCGAGCCGGGTGCCCCGGTGCCGCTGGCCCCGGGGGCCGCCAGGGAGCTGGCCGCGGCCGTCGGGGCCGCCCTGGACAACGTGCGCAAGCACGTCGGCGAGAGCGCCCGCGCGTGGATCCTGGTCGAGGACGAGCCGGACACGGTGATCGTCACCGTGCGGGACGACGGCCCCGGCATCCCGGAGGGGCGGCTGGCGCAGGCCGAGGGGGAGGGGCGGCTCGGCGTGGCCCTGTCGATCCGCGGCCGGCTGCGCGAGCTGGGCGGCGCCGCCGAACTGATCTCGGTCCCGGGCCAGGGCACCGAGGTCGAGCTGAAGGTACCGAAGGTCTGACGGGGGAAGGCGGAACGACGATGGCGGCGACGGAGGACATGGCGGGCATGGCGGACGTGACGGAGGCGGAGCGGCAGGTGGGCGAGGACCCGATCAAGGTCATGGTGGTGGACGACCACCCCATGTGGCGCGACGCCGTGGCCCGTGATCTCGCCGCGGCGGGTTTCGCCGTGGTGGCCACGGCGGGCGACGGCGAGCAGGCGGTGCGGCGGGCCCGTGCCGCCGGCCCGGACGTGCTCGTGCTCGACCTGAACCTGCCGGCCAAGCCGGGTGTCCAGGTGTGCAAGGAGCTGGTCGGGGCCAACCCCGCGCTGCGTGTCCTCGTGCTGTCGGCCAGCGGTGAGCACGCCGACGTCCTGGAGGCGGTGAAGTCCGGGGCGACCGGATACCTGCTGAAGTCGGCGTCCACGGAGGAGCTGACGGACGCGGTGCGCCGTACGGCGGTCGGTGACGCGGTGTTCACCCCGGGACTCGCGGGCCTGGTCCTCGGTGAGTACCGCAGGCTCGCCTCCGAGCCCCTGCCGGCCGCGGGCGCGGACGAGCCCAAGGCCCCGCGGCTGACCGACCGCGAGACCGAGGTGCTCCGCCTGGTGGCGAAGGGCCTGAGCTACAAGCAGATCGCCGAGCGGCTGGTCATCTCCCACCGCACGGTCCAGAACCATGTGCAGAACACCCTGGGCAAGCTCCAGCTGCACAACCGGGTGGAGCTGGTCCGCTATGCCATAGAACGCGGTCTCGACGAGGCGTAAACCCGGTGTTGTCCACCATCGAGTGAATGGTGAGTGATCAACACCCGCACATTTCAACGGAATTGCCCTTCCGCACCATAACGAAGTGACCTGGATCACTATTAGCGTGAGTCCCCTCAGGCAATCGCGGCGAAGGGACTTTTCCATGCGGGTCGGAGTACTGACCGGAGGCGGCGACTGCCCCGGACTCAACGCCGTCATCCGGGGCATCGTCCGCAAGGGCGTGCAGGAGTACGACTACGACTTCGTCGGCTTCCGGGACGGCTGGCGCGGGCCGCTCGAGAACGACACCGTCCGGCTCGACATCCCCGCCGTACGCGGCATCCTGCCCCGTGGCGGCACCATCCTCGGCTCCTCGCGGACGAATCCGCTCAAGCAGGAGAACGGCATCCGGCGCATCAAGGAGAACCTCGCCAAGCAGGAGGTCGAGGCGCTCATCGCGATCGGCGGCGAGGACACCCTGGGTGTCGCCGCACGCCTCCACGACGAGTACGGCATCCACGTCATCGGTGTACCGAAGACCATCGACAACGACCTGTCCGCCACCGACTACACCTTCGGCTTCGACACGGCGGTCGGCATCGCGACGGAGGCGATCGACCGCCTGCACACGACCGCCGAGTCGCACATGCGCGTCCTGGTCGTCGAGGTGATGGGCCGTCACGCCGGCTGGATCGCCATCCACTCCGGGCTCGCGGGCGGCGCGAACGTCATCCTCATCCCCGAACAGCGCTTCGACGTCGACCAGGTCTGCGCCTGGGTCACGTCGCGCTTCAAGGCCTCGTACGCCCCGATCGTGGTCGTCGCCGAGGGCGCCATGCCCAAGGACGGCGACGCGGTGCTGAAGGACGGCACGCTCGACTCCTTCGGCCACGTCCGGCTCTCCGGCGTCGGGGAGTGGCTGGCCAAGGAGATCGAGAAGCGGACCGGCAAGGAGGCCCGCACCACGGTCCTCGGGCACGTCCAGCGCGGCGGCACCCCCAGTGCCTTCGACCGCTGGCTCGCCACCCGCTTCGGTCTGCACGCCATCGAGGCGGTCCGTGACGGCGACTTCGGCAAGATGGTCGCCCTGCGCGGCACGGACATCGTCCGGGTCCCGATCGCGGAGGCCACGGCCAGACTGAAGACGGTCGACCCGAAGCTGTACGAGGAGGTCGGCGTCTTCTTCGGCTGAGTCGCCCGCCCGGGGGGGGGGGGGGGCCGGCCCAGCACAGGCCGACGGGACGAGCGCCGCCGCATCCCAGCCCCCCCCAACGCCCGCCCACACACACCGACCGCCCAAC
>NZ_JBHWEL010000057.1:26759-30685 GCF_042734135.1 Streptomyces sp. NPDC059668
TGCCGGGCTATATTTCGGTTTTTGGCCCCCCCCGGCGCCCCGACACGCCAAAGCGGGGGCGCCGCGTCGGCGTCCGCTCGGCTACAGCGCCGGCCGCTGCTCGGACACCGTGCCCGTGCCGCGCAGCTGAGCGACCAGCTCCCGTACGACAGCGGTCCCGTTCAGCGTGAGCACCGACTCCGGATGGAACTGGACGCCCGCGAACCCGGGCCCGCGCAGCGCGTGCACCTCCCCGGCACCGCTCCGGGCCACCTCGACGCCGTGTGCCGCCAGCTCCGCCGCGGCCTCCTCGTCGCAGTGCGCCACGAAACTGTTGTAGAAGCCGACCGTCTCCGGCCGCCCGAACAGATCGACCGTGGTCTGCGCGCCCTGGTGGGGGACCTCCTTGCGGATGATCTCCAGGCCCAGCTCCGCGGCGATCAGCTCGTGGCCCAGGCACACGCCGAGCACCCCGTGCCGGTGGCCCCGGATCACCTCGGACGCGAGACCCCGCAGGAACCGCATCTTGGGATCGTCCGTGTCGGAGGGGTCACCGGGGCCGGGACCGAGCACCACCGGACCCGTGTGCGCGCGGACCGCCTCCCGCAGCCCCGGCTCGTCGTACCGCCGCACGGTCACCTTCAGCCCCGACGACCGCAGCACGTGCGCGAGCATCGCGGTGAAGGTGTCCTCCCCGTCGACCACGAGGGCGTGGCCCGTCAGGAAGTCGGTCCGCTCCTGCATCCGCAGCCAGAACGGCGCGAGCGAGGCCCGCCGGCCGTCGAGCGCGGCCCGCACCCGCGGATCGTCGGACAGCCTCGGCCGTACGCCCGGTGCGCGCGGGCTCGCCTCCACGACCCCCAGCGCCGCCAGCACGCCCGCCGCCTTCGCATGCGTCTCCGCGACCTCGCCCGCCGGGTCCGAGCCCCGGACCAGGGTGGCGCCCACCGGCACCCGCAGCCGCCCGTCCGCGCCGATGTCGGCGGTCCGGATGAGGATGGGGGAGTCGAGGGTCTGCGCGCCGCCCGCGTCCCGACCGAGCAGGGCCAGCGCCCCCGCGTAGTAGCCGCGTCCGACGCCGTCCCGCCCGACGGGCTCGTACCGCTCGATCACCCGGCACGCGTTCTGCACCGGCGACCCGGTGACCGTCGCCGCGAACATGGTCTCCTTCAGGACCTCGCGCGCGTCCAGCGAGGACCGGCCCCGCAACTCGTACTCGGTGTGCGCGAGATGGGCCATCTCCTTCAGCCGCGGACCGATCACGACCCCGCCCATGTCGCCGACCGTGCACATCATCTTGAGCTCCTCGTCCACGACCATGGAGAGCTCCTCGACCTCCTTGCCGTCGGCGAGGAAGCCCAGCAGACCCTCGGCGGTGGGACCCCCGGCGGGGTAGCGGTACGTCCCGCTGATCGGGTTCATCACCACGGTCCCGCCGGACATCCGCACGTGCACCTCGGGGCTCGCCCCGACCAGGGTCCGGTTCCCGGTGTGCACGACGTACGTCCAGTACGCGCCCCGCTCGCCGACCAGCAGCCGCCGGAAGAGGGCGAGCGCGTCGGCCCTCCCGAACTCCGGGATCCTCCCCTCGTACGTACGCCTGATGACGAAGTTCGCCCCTTCGCCGCGTCCGATCTCCTCGCGCAGCACGCGCCCGACGATCCCGGCGTACTCCTCGTCGCCGACGTCGAAACCCCCGCCCTCGACACGCACGTCGTGCGCCGGCAACTGCGCCAGGGCCCGCTCCAGCGGCAGCTCGTGCGTCTCCTCGGGGGTCAGGGCCACGAGCGGTGTGCCGTCGTCGCGGACGTCGAAGCCGCGCTCACGGATCTGACGGAAGGGGATGAGCGCGAGCGCCTCGTCGGGCAGGTCGGCGAGGCGCTCGTACGCGGTCACGGGCCCGAGCAGCACCTCCACCGTGCCGCCCTCCGCGGTGGGGCGGCCGGGAGCGCGGCGGCACAGCAGGGCGAACGGGCGGGGATCGTCCAGCAGGTCGAGCAGGTTCATCGGTCCTGTTCCTTCTCACATCGGAGAGGAACGACCCCGGAGAACGCCGAAGGCCGCCCCTCGGGCGGCCTTCGCGAAGTCTTGCGTACGCGCAGTCAGTGGGCCGCCGGATGAGCGGTCCACCACCAGGTCTGGTGCGAGTGCGCGAACATGCGCCGCACCTTACCCGAATCCGGGCGACGGGCGTCGGCGCGACGCGTCCGCGCGCCGCCCCGGGCTTCGGACGTCCGTTCGGCGGCGACACGTCCGGGTTCCGCGCCGGTCCAGTGATCTCCCTAGACTGTGGACGGCGCGAGGAGGCCCGCACCTGCCGCGACGCGCCCGCCCCGACCGACGACCCGCAGCTCACACCGGCTGCCGGACCGTCTCGCCACGTGCGTGACACGTCTCAATCGCTGGGCACCGGGAGGGGACGCCGGGCGCGACCCCGTAGTGTTGTGCAGGTGACCGTGAACGCTAAGTCCAGCGCGAGCGCTGGCAACACCTGGCGAGACCTGCCCGCGGCGCAGCAGCCCGAGTACCCCGATGCCGAGGCTCTGCGCGATGTGATCGCGGACCTCGAGTCGTATCCGCCGCTCGTCTTCGCGGGCGAGTGCGACCAGCTGCGCGCCCGGATGGCATCCGTCGCCAAGGGAGAGGCGTTCCTCCTCCAGGGCGGCGACTGCGCCGAGGCCTTCGACGCGGTGTCGGCCGACCAGATCCGCAACAAGCTCAAGACCCTGCTCCAGATGGGTGCCGTCCTCACGTACGCCGCCTCGGTGCCGGTGGTGAAGGTCGGCAGGATCGCCGGCCAGTACTCCAAGCCGCGTTCCAAGGGCACCGAGACCCGGGACGGCGTGACCCTGCCGACGTACCGCGGCGACTCGGTGAACGGTTTCGACTTCAACGAGAAGGCCCGTATCCCGGACCCCGAGCGGCTGAAGCGGATGTACAACGCGTCCGCCTCCACCCTCAACCTGGTGCGCGCCTTCGCCACCGGCGGCTACGCCGACCTGCGCCAGGTCCACGCCTGGAACCAGGACTTCGTGAGGTCGTCCCCGTCGGGCCAGCGCTACGAGCAGCTGGCGCGCGAGATCGACAACGCGATGAACTTCATGCGGGCCTGCGGCACCGACCCGGAGGAGTTCAAGACCGTCGAGTTCTACGCCTCCCACGAGGCGCTGCTCCTCGACTACGAGTCGGCGCTGACCCGCGTCGACTCGCGCACCGGCAAGCTGTACGACGTCTCGGGCCACATGGTGTGGATCGGTGAGCGCACCCGGCAGCTGGACGGCGCGCACATCGAGTTCGCCTCGAAGATCCGCAACCCGATCGGCATCAAGCTGGGCCCGACGACGACGGCCCAGGACGCGTTGCAGTACATCGACCGGCTCGACCCGGAGCGCGAGCCGGGCCGGCTCACCTTCATCGTGCGGATGGGCGCGGACAAGGTCCGCGACAAGCTGCCCGAGCTGGTGGAGAAGGTCAGTGCCTCCGGCGCGACCGTCGCCTGGGTGACCGACCCGATGCACGGCAACACCTTCGAGGCGGCCTCGGGCCACAAGACCCGCCGCTTCGACGACGTGCTCGACGAGGTCAAGGGCTTCTTCGAGGTCCACAAGGGCCTGGGCACGCACCCGGGCGGCATCCACGTCGAGCTCACCGGTGACGACGTCACCGAGTGCGTGGGCGGTGGCGACGAGATCTTCGTCGACGACCTGCACCAGCGTTACGAGACGGCGTGCGACCCGCGTCTGAACCGCAGCCAGTCCCTCGACCTGGCCTTCCTGGTCGCCGAGATGTACCGGGACCAGTAACGGAGCGAGGCTTTTCCGTCCCTCGTGGCGGAGTGGGGTGGGGGGGGGGGCAAAATACAGGGCCCCCCCCCACGCCGGTTGGGGGACACGGGGGGGGGGGTCTGGTTAGTTTTCGAACCCAAAGAAAAAGTGGGCGGGGAGAGG
>NZ_JBHWEL010000057.1:30695-52672 GCF_042734135.1 Streptomyces sp. NPDC059668
CACTCCCTGCACTTCTTGTCCGCCTTTTTTACCGGCAACAATTAAGGGTGGTTTTTTTTTCCTTCCTTGGGGGTGGGTGGGGGGGGGGCCGAAACCACACCCCCCCCCCCCCCCTTCGCGCTTTTCCGGAACAGGGGTGGCGGGTAAGGTTAGGTTAGCCTCACCGTTCATCGGGAGGGCATGACCTGTCGACCCCGGCCCGGAGGTGAACCGCGTGTACGTCTGCAGCTGCTTCGGTGTCACCGAGGCGCAGG
The DNA here is from genome assembly GCF_042734135.1 of Streptomyces sp. NPDC059668. Classification (NCBI taxonomy): domain Bacteria; kingdom Bacillati; phylum Actinomycetota; class Actinomycetes; order Kitasatosporales; family Streptomycetaceae; genus Streptomyces; species Streptomyces sp. NPDC059668. The sequence continues at coordinate 30,950 of NZ_JBHWEL010000057.1, forward strand.
TGAAGAAGCACGCGGAGGACGGCGCCTGCACCCCGCGCCAGATCGCGTCGGTGAGCAAGGCGGGCACGGACTGCGGTTCGTGCGTCCGCCAGATCCAGTCCCTGCTGGGCCGCGGCGCCTGCCCGCGCCGGGAGCTCGCGGACCAGGGCAGGCCGGCCCTCGCGGAGCTCTCCGGTCTCGCGGGTCACCCGGTGCCCGCGGTGACGGCCGAGGCCGCCTAGTCCCGCCACCGGTCCCGCCGCCGGGTCAGCTCTCCGGCTGCTCGATCAGCTGTGCGATGTAGAGCGCCTCACCGAGCTTCTCCACCAGCTCCAGCTGGGTGTCCAGATAGTCGATGTGGTGCTCCTCGTCCTCGAGGATCGACTCGAAGATGTTCGCGGACGTGATGTCGCCCTTGGCGCGCATCACCTCGATCCCGCGCTTGAGGCGGTCGATCGCCTCGACCTCCACCTGCCGGTCGGCCTGGAACATCTCGGTCACGGTCTGCCCCACCCGGACGTGGAACAGCCGCTGGTAGTTGGGCAGGCCCTCCAGGAAGAGGATGCGGTCGGTGAGTACCTCCGCGTGCTTCATCTCGTCGAAGGACTCGTGCCGCGTGTACTTCGCGAGTTTCGTCCAGCCGAAGTTCTCCTGCATCTTCGCGTGCAGGAAGTACTGGTTGATCGCGGTCAGCTCGCCGGTGAGCTGCTCGTTGAGGAACTCGATGACCTCGGGGTCGCCCTGCATCGCAGAGGCTCCTTCCAAGCGGGGGGAACTGGGCAGGTTGCGCCGCATCCTCGCATCGGCACCCCAGGTCGTCCAGTAAGTGCATGCTTAGTAGGAGTTGCCCCCATAGGGGCTGTGCTGGTCATGGACACCGTCCCGGGTCTGTCAGGATGGAGTCATGGGTCAGCCGGTGGAGCGAGGAACGGGAGCGGCGGCACAGTCGGAGCTTCCGCCGGGGCAACGCCTGCAACGTGGCTGGCCCGTCACGCACTACGGTCCGGTACCCAAGTTCCGCCCCGAACGCTGGGAGTTCAGGGTCTTCGGGGCCACCGCCGACGGCGAGAAGCACTGCTGGACCCACGAGGAGTTCACGGCCCTTCCGTACACCTCGGTCATGGCCGATCTGCACTGTGTCACGAAGTTCAGCATGCTCGGGGCCGAATGGGGCGGCATCCCCGCGCGCGCGATCCTGGAGATCGCCCCGCCCTCGCCCGCCGTCACCCATGTGATGGTCTGGGCCGAGTACGGGTTCAGCTCGAACCTGCGCCTCGACGACTTCGCCTCCGACCGCACGATCTTCGCCACCCACAAGGACGGCGAACTGCTGACGGCGGAGCACGGGTTCCCGCTCCGTCTGGTCGTCCCGCACCTCTACGCCTGGAAGGGGCCCAAGTGGGTCCGCGGCGTCGAGTACATGACGGCCGACCGCCGCGGATTCTGGGAGGAACGCGGCTACCACAACATCGGTGACCCGTGGCGCGAGCAGCGCTACTCGTACCAGGAGGAGCCGGGGGACGGCCCCGAGCTCTGACCCGGCGCGCGCGGGCGCGTGCGTCAGTGGTGGTAGCGGTGCACCACGGCGTGGCCCTTGCCGCGGCCGATCATCCACCGGTTGACCGGGGTGGTCACCACGAAGGCGACGGTCAGGGAGACGGCCAGCGCGCCCCAGAACAGCAGGTCGTCGAGGTGCGCGTCCATCGCGTCCGGCCACAGCGCGATCACGCCGTTGTCGATCAGCTCCATCACCGCGATGGACAGGGTGTCGGCGGCGAACGCGACCCGCAGGGCGGCCCCGAGGTCCACGCCGGCCCCGAGCACTCCGCGCAGCGTGAGCGAGTAGCCGAAGACGAAGGCGAGGACGATCGCCAGGATCATCGTCGGCACGTTGCCCCAGCCGAGCGCGGTGCCCACCACCATGCCGAGCACCTCACCGATCGCGCAGCCGGTGAGGCAGTGCAGGGTGGCCTGTGCAGCCGCGGACCAGGTGACCCCGCCCATGGCGTGGGTGTGGGCGTGCGTCTCGGAGCTGGTGTGCGTGTCGTGCCGCATGAGTGGCCCCCGGAGTGAAGGTGACGGTCCCCGTACGAGCGGAACCGTCCACTTCCAACCACATACCCCTAGGGGGTATTCCCCACCCGCGGGATCAGCCGTCGCGCAGCTTCTTCAGCCGTTCCACGTCGGCCGCGTGCCCCTCCTTGCCGCCGGGCGTCTCGATGATCAGCGGTACGCCCTCGGTGGCGGGGTGGGTCATCAGCGCGCGGAACGGGTCCTCGCCGATGTGGCCGGAGCCGATGTTCTCGTGGCGGTCCTTGTGGGCGCCGACCACGTCCTTGGAGTCGTTGGCGTGGATCAGCCTGAGCCGCCCCTCGCCGACCGTGTCCACCAGCAGGTCCAGGGTCCGGTGCATCCCGTCCGGCCCGGTCAGGTCGTGGCCCGCCGCGTAGATGTGGCAGGTGTCGAGACAGATCCCCAGCTTCGGATGGGCGTCCAGTGCCTCGAAGTACGGCCCGAAGTCCCCGGCGCGCGAGCACAGCGAGGCGCCCTGGCCCGCGGTCGACTCCAGGAGGAGGTACGGGTCGTCGTCGTGGGTCAGCTCGTCCAGCAGCGGCAGCAGGTGTGCGCGCACCTGTGCGAGGGCCACCGCGCGCTCCCGGCCCCCGGTGGCGCTCCCCGTGTGCACGACCACGCCGAGCGCGCCGATCTCCCGGCCCCGGCGCAGCGAGTGACGCAGTGACTCCACCGACCGCTCGGCCGTCGCCGCGGTGTGCGAACCGAAGTTGATCAGATACGGGGCGTGCACGTAGGCGGGGATCGAGCCTTCCGTGCAGGCCGCGCGGAACTCCTCGTCCTGCTTCGGGTTCCCGGCCGGTGTCGCCCAGCCGCGCGGGTTGGCGACGAAGACCTGGACGGTCTCCGCGCCCATCTCGCGCGCGTAGGCCAGACCGACGGAGTGGAGGCCGCCGGCCACGGGGACATGGCCGCCGACGGGGTTGCGGAGCTGCTTGCTGGTCACACCCTTCAGGGTGTCACGCGCTCCGGCGCACCCTGTCGGCGGACCTTCGGGGTCCGCTCGGCGGCCCGCCCCGGACCGCTTCCTCGGGTTCCGGACCGGCTCAGCGGATCTCGATGGTGATGGTCGACCCCTTGGGCGCGGTCTTGCCGCCGTCCACCGACTGGTTCTTGACGTGGTCCCCGAAGAGCCCGAGCAGTCCACGGTCCTCGTTGACCCCGAACCCCGCGTCCTCCAGTGCCTTCGTCGCGTCGTCCACGCTGTCGCCCACCACGTCCGGGACCTCGACCATCTCGGGGCCCTTGGACACCGTCAGGGTGACGGTGTCGCCCGTGGCGGCCTCGCTGCCCGCGTCCGGCGACTGCTGGGCGACCTGCCCCTTGTCGAACTCCGAGGTGACCCGCTGGGCGGCGATCCGCACCTTCAGACCGGCCTGTTCGAGCTCCGCCGTGGCGTCCTCGACGGACGTCCCCGTGACGTCGGCGACCTCCACAGGACTGCCCTTGCTGACGACGAGGGCGATGGCCGAACCGGCGTGCCGCCGCGTGCCGGCGTCCGGTTCCGTACGGATCACCGAACCCTTGAGCACGTCCTGGCTGAACTCCCGGGTGATCATTCCCGCGGCGAGCCCTTCGTCCCCCAGCACCTCCCGCGCCTTGGACAGCGTGAAGCCCTTCAGGTCGGGCACCCGCACCGTCTTCGGGCCGTCCGACACGGTCAGCGACACGGAGTCGTGGTCACGGATCCGCGCGCCGGGCTGCGGATCACTGCTGATCACCGTGCCGCGCTTCACGGTGTCGCTGTACGCGTGCTCGACCCGCCCGACGTCGAGACCGGCCGCTTCGATCCGCGACCTGGCCTGCGTCTCGGTCTTCGCCAGCAGCAGCGGGACCCTGGTGAACTGACCGGAGTTGATGTACCAGACGCCCGCGCCGAGGCCGAGCGCCAGCAGGATCGCGGTGACGATCACGATCGTTCCGCGCCGGGGGCGTGAGCCGCGCCGCCGTACGGGCGGCTCGGAGGCCGCCAGACCGGTCTGCTCGAACCGGCTGGTCCGGTTGAGCGCGTCGGCCCCGCCGGCCCCCTCGTCCTCGTTCACCGGCAGCAGACGCGGCACGGACAGTGAGCGCGGGATCACGCTCGTACGGTCCTCCGCGTTGTCGTGGCCCGCGGTGACGGCCTGCGGCGGGACGGCGTCGAGCTGTTCGGCGCTGAGCCCGGCCCGCGCCTCCAGCACCTGGCCGAGCAGCGTCACCGCGTCGTGCGGGCGCATCCCGGGGTCGCGGGCGGTGGCCGCGGCGACCAGCCGGTCGAGCGCGAAGGGCATGCCCGGCACGGCGGCCGACGGCGGCGGCACGTCCGCGTGCAGATGCTGGTAGAGCACCTGGGCGGGGGAGTCACCGGAGTGCGGCTTGCCACCCGTGAGCATCTCGTAGAGGACGACTCCACAGGCGTACACGTCCACTCGGGCGTCGGCGCTGCCGTGCTCGATCTGCTCGGGTGCGAGATACGACACCGTGCCGAGGACGGACCCCGTCGTCTGCGTGACGGTGTCCACGGCCCGTACGAGGCCGAAATCCGCCACCTTGACCCGGCCGTCGTCCCCTATCAGGACGTTCTCCGGCTTCATGTCGCGGTGCACGAACCCGGCGCGGTGCGCGGCGCCGAGCGCGGCGAGCACCGGCTCCAGGACGTCCAGCGCGGCCCGCGGCTGGAGCGCCCCGCGCTCGCGCAGCACGTCGCGCAGGGTGCATCCCGCCACGTACTCCATGGCCAGATAGACGTACGACCCGTCCGCCCCCTGGTCGAAGACCTGCACCACGTTGGGGTGGGCGAGCCGGGCCACCGACTTGGCCTCACGTATGAACCGCTCGACGAACGAGACGTCGGCGGCCAGCGTCGGGTGCATCACCTTGAGCGCGAGCACACGGTCCAGGCGCGTGTCCAGGGCCCTGTAGACCGTGGCCATCCCGCCGACCGCGATCCGGGCGTCGACGCGATAGCGGCCGTCGAGCATCTGCCCGACAAGCGGGTCCTGAAGGGTCGTATCCACGCAGGCGAGTCTACGAGCCGTCGCCGCCGGCCCCCACCTTTCCGGTCCGTACCGGGGCGGGACTGCAGCCGACCTGTGACGCACATCGCGCCGAAGAGGTGACGCGGGGCGCTCCGCCGACGGCGGGCCCCCCACCCCGGGCCCCGCTCGTTCCGCCTGGCCGGAAACAGCCGCGCGCGACCGACGGGAGGTGCTCGTGAGGACCCGCCCTAGAAGGCAGGCCGCTCCGGATCCAGCCGCGCCAGTCCCTCCGCGGGAGAGGACGCCGAGGCGAAGTGCCGCCGCGGAATCCGCCCGGCACGTCGCGCCAGACGCCCCGCCTCCACGGCATGCCTCATGCCCTCCGCCATCAGCACCGGCTCCTGCGCCCGCGTCACGGCCGAGGCGAGCATCACCCCGGCACACCCCAGCTCCATCGCCAGCGCCGCGTCCGACGCCGTACCGGCCCCCGCGTCGAGGATCACCGGCACGCGCGCGTGCTCCACGATCAGCTCGAAGTTGTGCGGGTTGCGGATCCCCAGGCCCGAGCCGATGGGTGAGCCGAGCGGCATGACCGCCGCGCACCCGACGTCCTCCAGCTTCCGTGCGAGCACGGGGTCGTCGTTCGTGTACGGCAGCACCGTGAACCCGTCGTCGACCAGCGTCTCCGCGGCGTCGAGCAGCTCGATCGGGTCGGGCAGCAGGGTGCGCTCGTCGGCGATGACCTCCAGCTTGACCAGGTCGGTGCCGAGCGCCTCCCGTGCGAGCCGCGCGGTCAGCACGGCCTCGCCCGCGGTGAAGCACCCCGCCGTGTTCGGCAGCACCCGGATGCCGAGCCGGTCGAGCACGGACAGGACGGAGCCGTGCGCCGTGGGATCCACCCGGCGCATCGCGACCGTCGTCAGCTCCGTCCCGGACGCCACCAGCGAGCGTTCCAGCACGTCGAGGCTGGGCGCACCCCCCGTCCCCATGATCAGCCGGGAGGAGAGGGACATCCCTCCGAGGACGAACGGATCGTCGGCCATGGTCAGCCTCCTTGGACAGCGGTGAGGACTTCGACGCGGTCGCCCTCGCGCAGGGACGTGGACGACCACCGGGTGCGCGGGACGACGGTCTCGTTCAGCGCGGCGGCGACACCGGAGGGCGCCGCGGTGAGGGTGGCGACGAGCGTGTCGAGGGCGGTGTCCGCGGCGACGAGCCGGTGCTCGCCGTTGACGAGGATGTTCATACGGGCTGCTCCGTGCGTGTCGGGCTGAACCGGTGGGGTGTGAAGGGACGCGCTTCCTCGGGGAGCTCCCCCGAGGTGAGGACGTGCGCCATGACGTCTCCGGTGACGGGGGTGAGCAGCACGCCGTTGCGGTGGTGGCCGGTGGCCAGCAGCAGTCCGTCGAGCCCGGTCGGGCCGAGCAGCGGGGCGTTGTCGGGGGAGCCGGGGCGCAGTCCGGCCCGTGTCTCGGTGAGCGGCAGTTCGGTGATCCCTGGCACCAGCTCATGGGCGTCGCGCAGCAGTTCGTACACCCCGCCCGCGGTCACGGTGGTGTCCCAGCCCAGCTCCTCGCTGGTCGCGCCGACGACGAGCTCGCCGCTCTCGCGCGGCACCAGATAGACCTGGCCGCCGCGGACCACGGCGCGCACGGTGCGGCTCAGGAAGGGCGCGTACCGCTTCGGCACGGTCAGCCTCAGCACCTGCCCCTTCACCGGGCGCACGGGCGGCCGCACGTCGTCGGGCACGCCCTTGAGCCTCGCGCTGAGACTGCCCGCGGCCAGCACCACCTGCGTCGCCCCCAGCACGTCGCCGCCCGTGGTGACGATCCCGGTGGCCCGCTCCCGGACCACCGTCAGCCGCTCCGCCCAGGTCCGGTGGAACACCACCCCGGCCCGCTCGCACGCCGTGACCAGGGCCTTCGCGAGGCGGCGCGGGTCGATCTGATGGTCGCCGTCGACGCGCAGACCGCCACGGACACCGGGCGCGAGCATCGGCTCCAGCCGGCGGCACTCGCGGCCGCTGAGCCACTCCGAGTCGAGCCCCGAACGGTTCTGCAGCGCGTGCAGTTCCCGCAGATGGGCGCGGTCGTCGGAGTCCAGGGCGACGGCCAGCGTGCCGCACCGGCGGTAGCCGAGGTCCTGGCCCGTCGCCTCGGTGAGCTCGGCGACGAAGTCCGGATAGCGGCGCGCGGAGGCGAGGTTCAGACCCAGCAGGGTCTGCTCGCCGTAGTGCAGTTCGGTGACGGCCGCGAGCATTCCCGCGGCGACCTGCGCGGCCCCGCCGCCGGGCTCCGGGTCCACGACCGCCGTGGAGAACCCGCGCTGCGCGGCCCGCCAGGCCGTGACCAGCCCGATGATCCCGCCCCCGACCACCAGGACGTCGGACGTGACGGACCTCTCCGCCGGTGTACGCGACATGGGCGTCCAGCCCCTCCCTTCGCCGGCATGACCCGGATCAGGTTCGTACGGTCGGAGGCCGCCAGCCTCCCTCTCAGCCCGGTGCGTCCGGGCTCCCGCGAGTGCTCTACGTTGACCACCCTAGCCCGCCGCCGCACGACTCAGTAAGGGAGCCTCCGCCCATGGCCCGTTCGCTCGACGGCCTCGTCCTCGCCCCCGTCGCCGACCAGGCACCGGGCCAGGTGGGGACCGCGACCCGGTTCACGTACCACGAGGAGAACGGCGGTGTCTGGGCCGAGTACGCGGGCGGGGACGTCGTCCGCGGCCGTCTCGTGGGGACCCGGGAGGGCGACCGCCTCGACTTCCGGTACGTACAGCTGGGACGGGACGGCACGACCTCCGGCGGCCACTGCGTGTCCGTCGTGGTGGAGCTCTCCGACGGCCGGGTGCGGCTGGAGGAGACCTGGGAATGGGAGTCGCGGGCGGGCGGCGGGACGAGCGTGGTGGAACAGATCTGACACGCGGCCGGGACCCCGCCCACCGGACGGACCGGCTGACACCGGGACGCATTGTGGAACAGGTCACCGAGCACGTCCGCTGACTGACGGATTGTCAGTTGTCTATGGTGATCAGGTGAGCGAGCAGACGCAGGGGCAGACGCAGGGGCCGACGGCACGCCGGGTCGTCATCGCGGGCGCGGGCATGGCCGGTGTGCAGACCGCGGTCGCCCTGCGCGAACAGGGCTTCACCGGCGACGTGACACTGATCGGCGCCGAGCCGCACCAGCCCTACGACCGGCCGCCGTTGTCCAAGGCGGTACTGCTGGGCAAGGCCGAGCACTCCGCCTTCGACATCGACTTCGAGGCACTGGGCATCGAACTGAAGCTCGGCTGCGAGGCGCTCGCCCTGCGCCCCGGGGACCATGAACTGGACACCGCCGCGGGACAGGTGCGCTACGACCTCCTGGTCCTGGCGACCGGCGCGGAACCGATCCAGCTCCCCGGCGCGGAGGGCATGCCCGGCGTCCATCTGCTGCGCACCCTCGACGACGCCGAACGGCTGCGCCCGGTGCTCGCGCGGCAGCACGACATCGTGGTGGTCGGGGCGGGCTGGATCGGCGCCGAGTTCGCCACGGCGGCACGCGAGGCCGGGTGCGCGGTGACGGTCGTCGAGGCCGCCGACCGGCCGCTGGCCGGGGCACTGCCCGCCGAGGTGGCCGCGCCGATGGCCGCCTGGTACGCGGACAGCGGGGCCTCGCTGCGCACCCACGCGCGCGTGGAGAGCGTCGAGCCCGGCGCCGTGGTGCTCGACGACGGGTCCCGGGTGCCCGCGGGCGCCGTGGTCGTCGGCATCGGTGCCCGGCCCGCCACCGCCTGGCTGGCCGGTTCGGGCATCGAGCTCGGAGCCCACCGCGAGGTCGTGGCCGACAACCACCTGCGCACCTCCGTGCCGGACGTCTACGCGGTCGGCGACTGCGCGTCCTTCCCCTCGGGCCGGTACGAGGAGCGCCTCCTCGTCCACCACTGGGACAACGCCCTGCAGGGACCGCGCACGGTGGCCGCGAACATCATCGGCGAGGCCCCGGTGGCGTACGACCCGGTCCCGTACTTCTGGTCCGAGCAGTTCGGCCGTTTCGTCCAGTACGTCGGCCATCACGCGCCCGCCGACACGACCGTCTGGCGCGGTGACCCCGCGGGCGCCGCCTGGACGGTCTGCTGGCTGCGCGACTCCCGCCTCGTCGCCCTTCTGGCGGTGGGGCGCCCCCGGGACCTCGCCCAGGGCCGCCGCCTGATCGAGGCGGGCATGCCACTGGACCCGGAGATCCTTTCGGACCACTCACGTCCGCTGAAGGACGCCACGGGCTGAAGGCCGTCACTCGGCTGGGCGGGTGCGCGACGCGAAGGGTGGGGCCGGCCCGCCGGGCGCCCCGCCGGGCGGCGACGGCGGCCGGACGGCCGAGTGCCAGCAGGCCGGGCGCCGCGGGGTCGGGTGCCACGGGGTCGGGCGAGGGAATGCGTCCGGCCGCGCGCCGGGTGCCTCGCGTGCATGCCGCGCCGTGCCGGAAATCGGAGGCTTTCCGCGGTATTCACGCGCTTCTGACGCGGGACGGGCGGCGCTCGGGTACCGAGTGTCAGTCCGGGATGGCAGGCTTGTCCCGTGACCGAGATTGACGCAAAGATCGATGCTCTCGTCCCCGCCTGGCTCACCCTCCCCGACATCGCCGAACAGTTCGGCGTCGAGGTGACCCGCGTCCGGCAGCTGGTCAAGGAAGGCCAGCTGATCGCCGTACGCCGTGGTGAGAACCGCGCGCTGCACGTCCCCGCCGCTTTCGTCGACGAGGACAAGGTCGTCAAGGGCCTCACCGGCACCCTGACGCTCCTGCGGGACGACGGCTTCTCCGACGAAGAGATGCTCGAGTGGCTCTTCACCCCCGACCCGACCCTGCCCGGCACCCCCGCGCAGGCGCTGAGCGAGAATCGTGGCACGGAGGTGAAGCGTCGCGCCCAGGCGCTCGCCGTCTGATCCGACAACACGTCCGGCGTACGGACCACGGCAGGCCCAGGGCCACCCCGGCCGCCGTGGTCCGTACGCACCGCAGCACCACGGGGGACACACGCATGCCCGAGAACGCCGCCCGCCTCGCCGACGCCCGCGTCTACCTGTGCACGGACGCGCGCACCCGCCAGGGCGACCTCGCCGAGTTCCTGGACGCCGTCCTGGCGAACGGCGTCGACATCGTGCAGCTGCGCGACAAGGGCATGGAGGCGGCCGAGGAACTGGAGCACCTCCAGGTCTTCGCGGACGCCTGCGCCCGCCACGGCAAGCTCCTCGCGGTCAACGACCGGGCGGACGTCGCCCACGCGGCCGGCGCCGACGTACTCCATCTGGGCCAGGGCGACCTCCCGGTCCCCGCGGCCCGCGCCATCCTCGGCGACCAGGTGCTGATGGGCCGTTCCACCCACGCGGCGGCGGAGGCCTCGGCCGCCGCCGTCCAGGACGGTGTGGACTACTTCTGCACCGGCCCCTGCTGGCCCACCCCCACCAAGCCCGGCCGTCACGCACCCGGCCTCGACCTGGTCCGCCACACCGCCGCGCTGGGCACCGACCGCCCCTGGTTCGCCATCGGCGGCATCGATCTGGGCAACCTCGACGAGGTGCTGGAGGCGGGCGCCCGCCGTGTCGTCGTCGTCCGCGCGATCACCGGGGCGGACGACCCCGGGGCGGCGGCGTCGGAGTTCGCCAAGCGGCTGCGGCAGGCCTGACCGCCCGCGGCCGGCCCGGCCCACGGCCCGTCCGGCCGACCCGCCGGGCGGTGGCCGTCCCGCCCGCTGTCCGAGGGGTGGACAAGAAGCCGACGAACCGGACAATTCTCGGCTGTTCGGTTGGGTGACCGCCGCCCCCTGGCTAACCTGCGAGTATGGCCCTCGGATCTGCCTCCACCAGGACTGACCGCGCACGCATCGTGAGCGACATGCTCGCGTCCGGCAAGAAGACGTACTCGTTCGAGTTCTCCGCGCCGAAGACCCCCAAGGGCGAGCGGAACCTGTGGAACGCGCTGCGCCGGGTCGAGGCCGTCGCCCCCGACTTCGTCTCCGTGACCTACGGCGCGGGCGGCTCCACCCGTGCCGGCACGGTCAGGGAGACCGAACAGATTGTCGCCGACACCACCCTCACGCCGGTGGCCCACCTCACCGCCGTCAACCACTCCGTGGCCGAGCTGCGCAACATCATCGGCCAGTACGCGGACGCGGGGATCCGGAACATGCTCGCGGTCCGCGGTGACCCGCCCGGCGACCCCATGGGGGACTGGGTCCCGCATCCCCTGGGCCTGACCTACGCGGCCGACCTCGTCCGTCTCATCAAGGAGTCCGGCGACTTCTGCGTCGGCGTCGCCGCCTTCCCCGAGATGCATCCGCGCTCCGCCGACTGGGACACGGACGTCACGCACTTCGTCGACAAGTGCCGCGCCGGCGCGGACTACGCGATCACGCAGATGTTCTTCCAGCCCGAGTCGTACCTGCGGCTGCGCGACCGGGTGGGAGCGGCGGGCTGCGGGACACCGGTGATCCCCGAGGTCATGCCGGTGACGAGTGTGAAGATGCTGGAACGGCTTCCACAGCTCAGTAACGCTTCGTTCCCGGACGTCCTGAAAGAGCGGATCCTCACAGCCAAAGACGATCCGGCGGCTGTACGCTCCATTGGCATCGAGTTCGCGACGGAGTTCTGCGCGAAGCTGCTGGACGAGGGCGTCCCCGGACTGCACTTCATTACGCTGAACAACTCCACGGCGACGCTGGAAATCTACGAGAATCTGGGCCTGCACCACCCACAGCAGGCCTAGACCGGTCGCACCCACGTACGACACACTGCGTAGCGGCCACTGGGAGAGGGGCGTACATGGGCTTGACGGTCCTCTATATCGCTTTCGGCATCGTCGCACTGTGGCTCCTCGGTGAGGTCCTGCTGCAGTACAAGGCGCGGCTGCGCTACCGGCTGCTCGCCTTCGTCGGCTTCGCCGGTGTGGTCCTCGGTGTGCTGATCCCGTCCGTGATCGTCGTCGGTCTGGGTGCGGCCGCCTTCGCGGTCGGCCAGACCTACGTCACGCTGTCGTTCCGGCGCGGCTTCGCGGCCGGCTGGGCGGTGGGCAACCGTCAGGCGGCCGAGCAGGCTCCGGACAAGGGTTCGGGCCGGAGCAAGCGCCGCCGCGGCGAGCCGGACCGCGAGGATGCGGCGCCGGAGGTCTCCGACCTCGAGGCGGAGCAGGAGGCCGCCGAGGGCGCGCGGTATCCGCAGGGCGACGACGACTTCACCCGCGAGGACGACGTCTTCACGCCCGCGCACTCCGACCGGTTCATGCCGACCGGCTCCGGCGACCTCACGGCGACCGGGAACACCGCCGTGTACGAGCCCCAGCCCCTGCCCGACGACACCGGCTCGTACGGCGTCTACAGCGACGCCGCCTACGCGGCCGCCGCGGGTCAGTCCGGACAGCCCTACGCCGCCGCCCCCGCCCAGGACCAGCAGGCCTACGCGTACGACGGTTACTCCGGCTACGACCAGCAGCAGTACGGCTACGACAACGGCCAGCAGCAGCAGTACGCCGCCTACTCCGACCCGTACATCGGCACGCAGACCTACAACGGCGCCGCGTACGACATGACGTACGGCGGCGATCAGCAGTACCCGCAGCAGCAGGGCTACGGCCAGGACCAGTACGCGACCGGCGGCTACGGCGGCGAGACCCCGGCCGGCGGCGTCTGGGTCCCGCAGCAGCGCAGCACCGACGACCAGTACGGCGGCGAACTCCCGCCCGAGCAGCAGTACCCGTACCCGGACAACGGGCAGGGGCACGGGAACGGCCAGGGGAACGGCAACGGGAACGGCACCGGGTTCGACGAGCAGTACCGGTACTGACCGCACTCAGGGGCGGGAGCGGCGCGGGGACGGGACAGGGCCGGTGCGGGTGGCCCCCAGGGCTGTGCCCCGGGGCCCCCTCGAACTCACTGGGAGCCCCGGAAGTCCGGTCCCTCCACGATCAGCCCGGACACCAGGGCACCCGACATCCCCGCGTGCGGAAGGCCACCGCCGGGATGCGCCCAGCCACCGACCGTGAACAGCCCCGGCACGAGGGTGCCGTTCGACGGGTGCAGCAGCCGGCCGGCTGCCGCCGCTAGCGCGGGTGCGGGCACCGCGCCGCCCTCGGCGCCCGTCGCCTCCGCGATGTCGGCCGGGGTGCGGACCTCGTGCCACAGCAGACGCTCACGCACGTCCGGCACGGCGCGCCGGGTGGCGTCGAGCACCCGCTCCACGTCCGCCTCCGACACCCGCAGGCCCGCGGGCACCGTGACCGTCACGGTGACCGCTTCGTGCTCCGTGCCGGGTGCGAGACCGGGGTCGTCCGGGCGGGAGACCGTCACCGTGGGCGCCGTGGGGAATCCGGGACGCTCACCGAAGAGACCCTCCAGCTCCGCCGCGCGGTCGGCCGTGTGCACCACCGTCCGGTGCGCGACCCCCGTGGGGCGCCCGCCGCGCAGCGCCAGCAGCACGGTCAGCCGGCTCGGCACGCCCCGCTGCGGCGCGACCTCGGCACCGCCGCGCAGCGCCGTCCCGGCGACGAGGCGCTCCAGCGTCTCCGGCGCGACACCGGCGACCACGAAGTCCGCGTCCTCGACCGCCGCCGTGGAGCCGTGAGCGGGAGAGGGGCCCTCGGCGAGCTCGACGCCCACCGCCCGTCCGTCCTTCTCCACGATCCGTCCGACCGGCGCCCCGAAGCGGAACTCCACCCTGCGGGCCAGGCACCGCTCGTACACCGCACGCGCCAGCTCCCGCATGCCTCCGCGCACGTACCAGGTGCCGAAGGCGTGCTCCATGTACGGAAGCACCGCCGCGCTCGCCGGGGTGACGCGCGGGTCGAGCCCGTACGCGAGGGCGTGGCTCTCCAGGAGGGCGGCGAGGCGCGGCTCGCGCAGCTCCCACGCGCCGATCTCGGCGAGCGTGCCGGCCCGGCGGGTGCGCAGCAGCCTTCTGTGCGACACCGCGGGGTAGGGCTCGCGGTCGGCGAGCACCTGCCAGTTCGGCCACAGCGGCTCCTCCAGGAGCGGCCGCCGCGTCCGGTCCCAGGCCTCCCGGGCCCGCACCAGGAAGTCGCCCCACCGCTCGCCCGCGCCCTCCCCGAGCGCCTGGTCGAGGGCGGCGACGACACCCGCGCGGGAGGCGTTCGGCAGCGAGACCTCCGTGCCGTCGGCGAAGACATGGCGCGCGGACGGGTCCACCTGGACCAGGTCGACACAGGCCTCCAGCGGCTCCTTGCCCGTCTTGACGAACAGATCGCGCAGGACGGCGGGCACCCGCAGCAGACCCGGGCCCGTGTCGAACACGAAGCCGTCACGCTCGAAGCGGCCCACCGCTCCGCCGTACGTCGACGCGCGCTCGTACACCACCACCCGATGGCCCGCGACGGCCAGCCGGGCGGCGGCCGCCATCGCGCCCATCCCGGCGCCGATCACCGCAATCCGTCCCATGCCAGCGACCCTATCGGCCACCACTGACAGGCCTGGCCGGGGGCGTCCCGCGGAGGTCAGCCGGGGGGTGGCCCGACGTGTGCGGCGAGCCGTCGCTCCTCCCGGCGCTGGGCCCGGCGGCGCAGGAACCGCCGGATCCGGGAGACCAGGAAGAAGAGCGTCAGCAGGCCCGCGAGCAGCAGCACGGCCGCGATGACCGCCGCGGCCACGGGGTGGAACATCGCGAACGTCAGGACCCCGGCGACCCCGAGGTCCTCGGCGATGCTCATGCCGACGTTGCTGAACGGTTCGGGCGAGGTGTTGATCGCCATCCGCGTCCCGGCCTTGACCGCGTGGCTCGCCAGCGCGGTCGAGCCGCCGATCGCGCCCGCCGCCAGATCGGGGAGCGAACCGCTGTGACCGGCGAGCAGCGCACCGACCACCGCCCCCGCCACCGGCCGGACCACGGTGTGCACCGAGTCCCACACGGTGTCCACGTACGGGATCTTGTCGGCGACGGCCTCGCACAGGAAGAGGACGCCCGCCGCGATGAGGACGTCGGGACGCTGCAGGGACTCGGGGACGTCGTCGCTCAGACCGGTCGCGCCGAAGACGCCGAGCAGCAGCACCACCGCGTACGCGTTGATGCCGCTGGCCCAGCCGCTGGTGAAGACCAGGGGGAGTACGGACACGGCAGCGATCGTAACCAGTCGACGACGGTCCGTCCTGGGCATGAGCGCCCAGGAGTAGGTATCCGTACCCAGTGGGAGAGATGAGTACCCGGACGGATGGGGTCCGGCCCGCGTGAACGGGAGAGTGGAGGCACGGAAGGGGGCGCGGCTCCGGCACCGCCGACACGGGGCGGCGGAACGGTTCTCGCGCTCTTGGCCGCTCCTTCCGCCGGCCCGGTCGGCGGGAGTGAGGCACGGGGGACCCGGGGGACGACCGGACGGGGCCCGACGGGGAAACACGGGGGAGTACGGCGAAGCGCCGGTTCGGGGTGGCCCGCGGGGGACGCGGCCACCCCGGACCGGCGCTCTCGCGCGGGTCCGGCCCCGACGGCCCGACGGGGCGTCCTAGCGGCTGCCGCTCACCCGTCCCTGGAGCAGCCGTGAGAGCGCCGCGTGGACGTCGTCCAGGGAACGCTCCGGCTGGAAGGCCTGCCAGTCCAGGGCGGCCACCAGGACCATGCCGACCAGAGCGGCCGCGGTCAGCGGGACGTCGATCTCGTCGCTGAGCTCTCCGCCCGTCACGCCTTCGCGCAGCACGTCCTCGACGACCGCGACCGCCTCCCGCCTGACCACCATGAGCGTGGACTGCCAGGCCCGGTTGGTGCGCCACACCTCGGCCACGTACAGCTGGGTGAAGGCCGGGTAGCGGTCCATGAAGACGAGCCCGGCCCGGATCATCGCGTCCAGGGCGTCGACTCTCGTCCCGCCCTCGCGCTCGGTGCGTTCCGCCGCTTCGCGCAGGGAGGCGGTGAGGAGTCCCACGCCGTGCCGCAGCAGCTCTTCGAAGAGGACGGCCTTGCTGGCGAAGTTGTAGTAGACGGTGCCTTTGGCGACCCCGGCGCGCTCTGCGATCTCGTCCACGGTGGTGGCGGAGAAACCCTGTTCCGCGATGAGGGTGACGGCCGCCTCGTAGAGCTTCTGCCGGGTGGCCTCGCGGCGACCGCCGCCTGCCGTGGTGCTGCTGCTTTCCATGGCCCTGATTGTCACAGGCTCAGCTCCGGGTGAAGGCGGTCCAGGGTCCACACCTGCCGGTTGCGTGCCGACAGGGCGGTGAGCGCGAGGGCCCCCGCGGTGA
Organism: Streptomyces sp. NPDC059668; assembly: GCF_042734135.1. Lineage (NCBI taxonomy): Bacteria > Bacillati > Actinomycetota > Actinomycetes > Kitasatosporales > Streptomycetaceae > Streptomyces > Streptomyces sp. NPDC059668. The sequence goes on from NZ_JBHWEL010000057.1 coordinate 47,166, forward strand.
ACGCCGTGAGGACGGCGCACGCCTGCCAGACCGGTCCCAGGCCGCCGCCGGTGATGAGTCTGCGGAGGGCTTCGACGACATAACTCATCGGCAGGAAGGGGTGGATCGCGTTGAAGAAGCGCGGACTCGTCTGGACGGGGTACGTGCCGCCCGCCGACGTCAGCTGGAGCATCAGGAGGGCCAGCACCAGGATCCGGCCGGCCGCTCCGAAGCGCGCGTTCAGCCACTGGACGACGGCCGCGAAGCACGCCGTCACCAGGAACAGGAAGCCGACCGTCCCGGCCGCCCGCACCATCTCCAGGCCGATCGCCCAGTGCAGCACGGACATCAGGGCCGCGGTCTGAAGCACCCCCAGGGCGGCCACCGGCAGCCAGCCGGCCAGGGCGATGCGCCAGGCCGAGGCGCCGGCCGCGAGCGCCCGCCGGTTGAGGGGCGGGATCAGCATGTAGGCGACCATCGCGCCCACCCACAGCGACAGCGGGATGAAGTACGGGGCGAAGCCGGTGCCGTAGTTGGGCGCCTTGTGCAGGTCCCTGGAGGCTAGCTGGACCGGGTCGGACATGACGTGGGTGCGCCGGTCGCGGTCCTGCCGGTCGTAGTCGGGGATCTTGCCGGCGCCGTCGTGCAGGCCGCCGGCCAGCTTCCCGGAGCCCCCGACGAGCTGGTAGATGCCCCCGTCGAGATCGCTCGCGCCCGTCGTCAGCCGGCCGACACCGGTGTCGAGGTCGGCCGCGCCGGTCCTGGCCGTGCCGAGCCCGGTGTGCAGCCGCTCGGCGCCCGCGGCGACCTTCGCGGCGCCGGAGTCCAGTGCGTTGATCTTGGACACGGCGTCGTCGAGGTCCTCGGAGAGGTGCGGCGAGCGGTCCGCGAGCGCACGGGCCTGCTTCTGGAGTGTGCCCAGGTTCCGGTCGAGCGTGTCGAGATCGCCGCCCTGGTCGTCGATGAGCGTGTCGAGGTCGTCGGCGACCGTGGCCACGTCAGCGGCGGCCTGCTTGGCCTTCTTGAGATCGGGGCAGGCGGGGTCGGGGACCGGCAGGGTCTCGCAGCGCGCCTTGTAGACGGTGTCGAGCACGGTGGAGGCCGTGTGGGCGCCCCTGTCGGCGGCCGGAGCCGCCTCCACCAGGGTGCCGAGGTTGTGGCGGACCGCCGAGGCGGAGTCGGCGACGAGGCGGGCCGTGTCGCCGATCGACTTCTCGTTGGCCTTCAGGAAGGGGCCCACCTTGTCCGCGACGCCGTTGACCTTGGTGGCGAGCGTCCTGGTGCCGTCCGCGACCTGCCGCGAGCCGTCCTCCAGGTCGCCCGCGCCCCGGTCGAGCTTCCGCAGGCCCGTGGAGAGCTTCCCGCTGCCCTTCTCGGCCTCCTCCAGGCCGTCCGCGAGGTCCTTGGAGCCCTTCTTGGCCTTGCCTATCCCGCCCTTGAGCCGGTCGGCCCCCTTGGCGGCCTTCTCGGTCTCCCCGTGGATGTCCGAGAACGAGACGAAGATCTTGTCGAGGAACGAGCGCGACGCCTTCGTGGAGGCCGCGGTGCGCACCTCGCTGAAGACCGTGCGCGAGATCTGCCCGACGATGTAGTTGTTCGCGTCGTTCGTACGCACCTGGAGCGCGCCCGCCTCCGGCGTGTCACCGGAGCTGGAGGCGATCCTGCTGCTGAAGTCGGACGGCATGGTGAGTGACAGGTAGTACGTGCCGTTCTCGACCCCCTTGCGGGCCTCGGCGGCGCTCACCTCGTGCCACTCGAAGGTGTCGCTGTCGCGCAGCCCCTTGGTGATGTCGTCGCCCGCCCTGACCCTGGTGCCTCCGGCCGTCGCCCCCCGGTCGTCGTTGACGAGGGCCACGGGGATGCGGTCGAGACGGCCGTACGGGTCCCAGAAGGACCACAGGTACAGGGCGCCGTAGAGCAGGGGCAGCAGGAGGAGCGCGGCGAGTGCGGCACGCGGGAGCCTGCCCCGGCCGAACCGCCTGAGTTCAAGAGCGGCCAGTTTCGGTGAGCGCATCGGCCGTCTCCTTGTCGTCGGTCGTGTGGGGGTCCGCGGTCTCGCGGGGGGCGGCGGGCTCGCGGGGGTCGGCGGGCCCGTCGGGGTCGTCGCCCGTTCCGGCGGGCTTCCCGGTCCGCGCGGTGGACGTGGACACCGTGACCGCCCCTTCGGGGGCCTCGCTGCACACCGCGACGACGGTGGTGCCGGACGCGGCGATCGACTCCAACAGGGCCCAGGCCTCGGTCCGTTCCGCGTCCGACAGCTTGAGGTCGGTGTCGTCGACGCCGAGCAGCCCCGGGCGGCCGACGAGGGCCAGCGCGACGGACAGCCGCAGGCTTTCGAGCCGCTCCAGATCGCGTACGGCGGTCCGGGACCCCTTGGGCAGGGCCTCCCGGTCCAGCCCCGCCGCGGTCAGCGCGTCGTCGATCCGCCGTTCCGTCTCGGCGGCCCGCGCCGCCCTCGGGCGCCACAGCCCCCGCACGGACCCCCCGAACCGCCTTTGCAGCAGCGCCCGTTCGAGCAGATGCTCGCCGACGGTCAGAGCCGGGTCCAGGTCGGTGACGCCCGGGACGTGGGCGAGCGCGCTCACGCGCCGCACCGCGGCCATCTGCTTCGGCAGGGCCGATCCGCCCACGACGGCGCTCCCCTCGGTGGACCGCATCCGGCCCGTGAGGGCGAGCAGCAGGCACGTCCGGCCGGATCCGGAAGGACCCTCGACGGCGATCAGCGAGCCGGGCTCCGCGGTCACCCCCACTCCGCGGAACGCCCAGCCGCGGGGCCCTTGGAGTCCGAAGCCCGTGGCCGTGACACCTAGTCCGTGCGGACCGTCCACAGCGTCCCCATCCCCTGCATATTTTTGAACTGACTGGTCAGTGCAAAAACTAACGCGAACCTTCGCTCGAAGCAAAGGCGCAGGTCAGAACGGATTGTCAGTGGCATACCTCACGATGGGCACATACGGCCACAGTGCCGTCACACAGACGACAGGAGGTTCGTCATGGCCACCTCTTCCGCAGCAGCCGCCCACCGGCGCCGCGCCACCGGCCCTGCCCCCTCACTGACCGGCCCGGCGGCCGACGTGCATCCCGTTCTCCGCCGGACCACGGCCCCGCCCGCCGCCCTCGACCTGCTGGCCCAGGCCCGCGCCGGACTCGAGGAGGCGGCGGTCCTGGAAACGTCCAACGAGCGCTATGCGACGGCCCACTTGGCCGCCCTGCGCACCGCCGCCGCCGTCCTCGCCGCGCGGGGACGCCCCGAACCCACCCCCCGGCGCCGGGCCCGTATCCGCAGCGCCTGGGAGGTGCTCCCCGAGATCGCGCCCGAACTGACCGAGTGGAGCGCCCTGTTCGCATCCGGAGCCGGCCGCCGCGCCCGAGCCGAGGCCGGCATCCAGGGCGCGGCGGGCAACCGCGACGCCGACGACCTCATACGCGACGTGGCGATGTTCCTGCGCATCGTCGAGCGGATGCTCGTCCTGCAACCCGTCCTGCCCCAGCCACGGCAGGACGGGGGCAGGGGGGTCCCGGACGCCGGCTGACCGCGCGCGGGGGAGGGAGACCAGGACGCGCGCCGTCCGGCACCGGCGCCCGCACCGGCACCGGCGCCGAAGCCGTGGACCGCCTGGAGCGGTGGACCGCACGCCCGCCGTGCGGACCACCGCCTGATCCGGTGTCCGGTCCGTCACCCGACCGCCGTACCTGACCCGCCGGCCGGTTCATGACGTGATCCACGCCGGTTCACGATGTGATGCGACACGTGATCCACCACGTGATCCGGCGGGTGATCCACCACGTGATCCGGCGCGTGAGACGGAGGATCGGGTACGGCGGTGGAGGCAATAGGGTGGAGGCGCCTGATGCCTCCCGACGGGAGGCCCCCCGATCGCTCCGCCCTACCCGAGGCGGTGCCGCGCCGAGGAGTCAACTGCCGTGTCGGACCCGATGCGCCCCCGCGCTTCTCTCCGTACCGCCGTGGTCTGGGAGGTCCTCAAGGACGCCCTCGACCGCCGGGTCAAGGCGACCGGGCGGGAGTCCCTGGACGTGCTCGACACCGGGGGCGGCAGCGGCAACTTCGCGGTGCCCGTGGCCCGCCTCGGCCACCGCGTCACCGTCGTCGACCCCAGCCCGAACGCGCTGTTCGCGCTGGAGCGCCGGGCCGCCGAGGCCGGTGTCGCCGACCGCGTCGAGGGAGTGCAGGGCGACGCCCACGGTCTCTTCGACGTCGTCCGGCGCGGCGGCTACGACGCGGTGCTGTGCCACGGGGTCCTCGAGTACGTGGACGACCCGGCCGAGGGCGTGCGCAACGTGGTGGACGCCCTGCGCCCCGAGGGCGTCCTCAGCCTGCTCGCCGCCGGGCTGGGCGGCGCGGTGATCGCCCGCGCCCTCGCCGGACACTTCAAGGAGGCCCGGCACGCCCTCGCCGACCCGGACGGACGCTGGGGCGAGGGCGACCCCGTGCCCCACCGCTTCACCGCCGAACAGCTCACCGCGCTCGTCGAGGGCGCGGGCCTGCGCGTCGGCGCGGTGCACGGCGTACGGGTCTTCGCGGACCTGGTCCCCGGAGTCCTCGTGGACACCGAACCGGGAGCGCTCGAAGCCCTCCTGAAGCTGGAGGCCGCGGCGGCGGAACTCGCCGCCTTCCACTCCGTGGCCACGCAGCTTCATGTGCTCGGTGAGACGCGAGGGGCGGACGAGGGCTGAGTCGTCCGCCGTGGTGCGCCCCTGATCAGGGGCGGGGCGGCAGATGGAGTACGCCACAGGCCACCCGATCGAGCCCTCGGCGCCGTATGATCGAGGGAGACCGTCCGGCATGACGGGCCGGTCGCTGGGGAATGGACGCCTCAGTGGATCGGGGTGCCATGGCGGGTTCCGGTTGGCGAATTGGCGCAGAGGGGCGGGTTTCACGGGGGCGATTCCCTGCCTATCCTGAAGGGGACCCCCGGTCGCCCCGGCGACTGCACGATGAGGAGGACGCCGTGCCGCTCTCGGAGCACGAGCAGCGAATGCTCGAGCAGATGGAGCGAGCGCTGTACGCCGAAGATCCCAAGTTCGCGACAGCGCTTGAGGGAAGCGGGCTGCGTACGTACACCCGGCGACGGGTCTACCAGGCGGTCGCGGGCTTCCTGGTGGGTATCGCGCTCCTCATGGCCGGAATGGTCGCCGTACAGATCTGGCTGAGCGTGGTGGGTTTTCTTGTCATGCTGGGTTGTGCGGTGCTCGCTGTCACCGGTTGGCGCAAGGCTCCCAAGCCGGGAGAACAACCGGCGACGCCCGGCGCACCCGCCGCGCGTCGCCAGGCCAGACAGCGCCGCTCCATGATGGACCGCATCGAGCAACGATGGCAGCGGCGCCGCGACGAGCAGGGCCAGTAGCAGCAGTGGCCGCCGTGACAATGAGCGGCCGGCCGCAGCCGTAGGACATTGGGGGGGTGGGGGGGGGGGGGCGCGCGCCCCGCGGGCCCCCCCCCCCCCCCCCCCCGCGCGCCCCCCGCCGGCGGCGCCCCCCCCCGCCCCCCCCCCCCCCCGCCGCCGCCC
>NZ_JBHWEL010000057.1:52682-61298 GCF_042734135.1 Streptomyces sp. NPDC059668
GGGTGGGGGGGTCCCCCCCGGGGGGGGGCCCCCCCCCCCCCCCCCCGATGCCACGTGCCCTTGCCTTCGGCGACGCCACCCGCCCAGCCCGACCCCGGGGACCGGACCCACCGGACCCTTCAGAGCACAGCGACCCGACCGGAGCAGAGCCCGATCGGCGTGCGGCCTGACTGGCGTGCGGCCTGACCGGACCACGGCCTGCTGGCCCCCGGCCCGACCGGCGCTCGCCTTGACCGGACCGCGGCTGACCAGTGCCCGGCCCGACCAGTGCCCGGCCCGACCAGCGCCCGGCCCGACTGGCGCTCGCCCTGACCGGACCGCGGCTGACCAGCGCACGGCCCGACCAGCGCCCGAGCCGACCGGAGCGCGAGCCGACGGTCCACGAGCCGACCGGTGCACCAGCCGACCACCGCACGACCGGACGGCCGCAGCTCACCCGCTGCCCCAGCTCACCCGGTTCCGGGGCTCCCCTGGATGCGCGACTCACCCGGTGCCGCGGCTCCCTTCGGTGCGCGACTCACCTGGTGCCGCGGCTCCCTTCGGTGCGCGACTCACCCGGTGCCGCGGCTCCCCTCGGTGCGTGGCTCGCCCCGTGCCGCGGCTCGCCCCGGCGCGCGGTGGATGCCGTCCGCCTGCCCGTCCCGGTGCGAGCCCGGCTCGCGAACCCGTGTGGCCCGCACCCCCGGCCGGGAGATGCGGGCCACACGTGGTGTCCGGCGTGGTTGCCCGGCGTCAGCCGTTCTGCCCCGAAGGGCGTCGCAGCAGGGACTGCCTGCGGGCCGCCAGGCGGGCCGTCACATCGGCCCGGCGGGCGGAGGCCGCCCAGGCCACCCTGATGGCTGAGCGGGGCGCGACAACCGCCCGCAACCGGGTCGTCCGGCCGGCCGTGAGGCGCAGGGCACCGGCGACCCGGCGGGCGTCCTCGGCGAGTCCCGCGGCCGGCCGGGGACGCGGAGCGTAGAGAACCTGCTCCACCGCCGCCGCCACCCGGTGCACCGCCTCCGCCGCCTCCCCGTCGAGAAGCCCGAGCCGCACGATCCGTGCCGCGGCGTTGCGCGGCGTCAGGGACTCGTCCGGCACGATCCCGTAGTCCCACGCCGTGTCGGTCACCTCCAGCCAGGCCGCCAGCGTGTAGACCGCCGCGTCCTCCTCGCCACGGCCGTGCGCACCGAGCCGCAGGGACCGGACCCGCAGCCGCCACAGCATCGGCAGCAACGGCAGCGCCAGCACCAGGAGCCCCAACAAGGTCAGCCCCAGGACCTGGAACAACGGTGTGCCGTCGTCCTTGGAGCCCACCGCGGCCGACGCGGACTGGCTCGCGCAGCCCTCGAGCCGCTTCAGCTGGGCCGAGCAGGTGGTGCCGGCCGACGGCGCGGTGGACGGCGCCGCGGACGCCGAGGTCGACGGCGTCGGCAACGTCGGCGTGTTCAGGCCGGGGGTGTCCGTCTGGGTGTAGTCCGGCACCGAACCCCGGTTCGGGGTCGGCTCGAAGCGGGTCCAGCCCACCCCCTCGAAGTACAGCTCGGGCCAGGCGTGCGCGTCCCGCAGTCCCACCGACATCGAACCGTCGGCCTGCTGGGTCCCGGGCGTGAAGCCCACCGCCACCCGGGCCGGTATCCCCAGCGTCCGGGCCATCGAGGCCATCGCGAAGGAGAAGTGGACGCAGAAGCCCTGCTTGTCCCTCAGGAAGCGCGCGATCGCGGCCGAGCCGCTGCCGACCTGCACCTGGGTGTCGTAGGTGAATCCGCCGTTCACCGCGAAGTAGTCCTGGAGCTTGACCGCCTGCTCGTAGTGGTTCGCCGAGCCCTCGGTGACCTTGCGCGCGGTCCGGGCCACCACCGAGGGCAGCGACTCGGGCACCTTGGTGAACTCGCGCCGCAGGGCGGCCGACGGCTCCGGCGCGTCCGCGAGCTGCGCCGCGGTCGGCTGGACGATCAGGCTGGTGACGTCGTACTGGACACCGCGCGTGTTCTGGCCGTGGTCACCGACGAGGGTGCGGCCCACCGGCTCGTAGCGCCAACTGCCCTTGATGCTCACGTGACTCGCGGGATACGGCATCGGAAGCCAGTCCTGCGCGTACCAGTCGGCCGCCGCGATGCGGGTGCGGATCTCGCTGCGCCGGACGTCCGCCCCGAGGCCGATCGGTGTCGGGAACGTGTCGGGCACGTCCTGGATGTGCCGTTGGGCCGGCTTCCAGGCCGTGCCGTCGAAGTCGTCCAGGGACACGATCCGCAGATACATGTCCTGGGTGTTCTCGGAGTTGGTGCGGTAGGACATGACCTGGCGGTCCTCGTCCACGTTCAGGCTGTCGCGCAGGGAGACCAGCGGGTTCACCGCGGAGATCGTGCCGCCGCCACCGGAGCCCGGGCCGACGCCCGCACCGGCGGCGTTCAGCAGACCACCGTCGAGCGCGGGGAGACCGAGCGGCACCACCAGGGCGACACCCAGCGCGACCGCGCCGATGCGCCGCCCCGTACGGACCGGTGCGGTCGCGCCCGACGAGAGGTCCGGGCCCTGTGCGCGGGGTGCGCCGCCGAAGACACGCCCCCACTGCGAAACCCGGTCACGGCCCTCCGCCAGAAGCAGCATCAGATAGCCGCCGGCCGCGAGCAGGAACCACAGCCAGGCGGCCCCGCCGCCCGAGAGCCCCGCGGCGACCGAGTACAGCGCGAGCAGCGGGAGTCCGGCGGGAGCCGCGCTGCGGAAGGTCACCGCGAGCGCGTCCACCGCGAGCCCGATCACCAGGACACCGCCGACCAGCATCAGGCGGATGCCGTCGGACAGCGGCGCCGGTATCGCGTACCGACCGACGTCGTCCGTGCCCGTCCGGAGCAGGTCGCCGAGGTGCTGGAACGCCTCCGGTCCGGGGACGAACCCGAGGAGTGCCTGCTGCCGGGCGAAGACCAGGGTCAGCAGCATCAGCGTCACCAGCGCCTGCGCCGCCACGGTCAGCGGCCGGGCCAGCGGGACCCGCCGGGTCAGCGCGCCCACACCGGCCTGCAACGCCAGCAGGAACGCGGCCTGGAACAGCCAGGTCACCGGATCGATCAGCGGCAGCAGGGCGCACGCCGCCATCAGCGTGGCCGCCGTCGAGCACAGCGTCAGGCGAGCGCGCCCGCTCATCGGACGCCACCCCCTGCCGTGCTCCCCGTGGACGCCGCGCCCGTGCGCTGCCGGTCCGCCAGCCGCCACAGGTCGGCGAGATCCGCGCCACGCGGCACCGTCACGGCGGTCCAGCCCGCTTCGCGCAGCATGCGCAGTCGATCCTCGCTTCTGCCCAACGGGCCCGGGACGTCGGTGGGTTCCCGCACCCAGGCCTCGCTGTCCAGCAGGAAGGCGATGGCTCCACCGCTGCGCTGGCGCATCTTGGCGAGCACCGTCGCCTGCTCCTCGTCCAGGTCTCCGAGAAAGGCGATCAGCAGCCCTTCGTTCCCGCTGCGCAGGACGTCGTAGGCGCGGGACAGCCCCGTGCCGTCCGAGTGGTCGATCACCGCGAGCGTGTCCATCATCAGCCCGGCGGCGTCCGCCGACTGCTGGCTCGCGCCCGCGAACCCGTCGGCGCCCTCCCCGGGCACCGAACTGCCGTCGTCCGTCAGCAACCTGACCGAGAAACCCCGCTCCAGCATGTGCACCAGCGACGACGCCGTGCCCGAAACCGCCCACTCGAAGGCCGAGTCGGGACCCGCGCCCTCGTAGGCGATGCCCCGGGTGTCGAGCAGTACCGTGCAGCGGGAGCGCTGCGGCTGTTCCTCACGACGGACCATCAGTTCGCCGTAGCGCGCGGTCAGGCGCCAGTGCACCCGGCGCAGGTCGTCGCCGTAGCGGTAGCCGCGCGGGATGATGTCGTCCTCGCCGGCCAGCGCCAGCGAGCGCTGGCGTCCCTCGCCGTAGCCCTTCGCCTCGCCGGTCAGCCGCACCGGCGGCAGCGACTCCACGCGCGGGATGACCGTCAGGGTGTCGTACGTGGAGAAGGAACGCGTCAGCTCGCACATGCCGAAGGGGTCCGTGAGCCGCAGTTGCAGCGGCCCCAGCGGATAGCGGCCACGCAGGTCGGAGCGCACCCGGTAGGACACCTCGCGGCGGCCGCCCGCCTCCACCCGGTCCAGGACGAACCGGGGCCGCGGCCCGAGGACGTACGGCACCCGGTCCTGGAGCATCAGCAGTCCGGTGGGCAGCCGGGAGACGTTGTCCATCCGCAGATGGACCCGGGCCTCGGAGCCGGCGGGTACGCGCCCGGGGGAGAGCCTGCGACTGCCCGCGACGCGGTACCTGGTGCGGTACAGCACGGTCGCGCAGACCAGCGGAAGCGCCGCGAGCAGCAGACCGACCCGGAGCAGATCGCTCTGCCCCAGGACGTACGCGCAGATCACGGCGGCGACCCCGGCGGCCAGGAAGGAGCGTCCGCGTGTGGTGAGACCGGCGAGCGCGGTGCGCAGGCCGCCCTTCTCGTCCTCGGCGGCGCCCGTCCCCCCGGACATCACAGCCTCCGGGGCGGCTGCTGGCCGAACGCGGGCGCGCCGCGGCCCATGGTGAAGGCGGAGCCGGCCTGCTGCTGGGGTGCGGCCGGAACCGGGGTGTGCTGGAGGATCTCCTGGACGACCTGCTCGGCCGTACGACGGTTCAGCTGCGCCTGGGCGGTGGGGAGCAGACGGTGTGCCAGGACCGCCACGGCGAGCGCCTGGATGTCGTCCGGCAGCGCGTACTCCCGGCCGCTCAGGGCGGCGGACGCCTTCGCCGCGCGCAGCAGGTGCAGCGTGGCACGCGGCGAGGCGCCGAGTCTCAGGTCGGGGTGGGTGCGGGTGGCGGCGACCAGGTCGACCGCGTACCGCCGGACGCTGTCCGCGACATGGACCGTGCGGACGGCGTCGATCAGCTTCACGATCTCGTGCGCGTGCGCCACCGGCTGGAGGTCGTCCAGCGGGTTCACGCCGCCGTGGACGTCCAGCATCTGGAGTTCGGCCTCCGCGCTGGGGTAGCCGATGGAGACACGGGCCATGAAACGGTCGCGCTGGGCCTCCGGCAGCGGGTAGGTGCCCTCCATCTCGACGGGGTTCTGCGTGGCGACCACCATGAAGGGGCTGGGCAGTTCGTAGGTGGTCCCGTCGATGGTGACCTGGCGCTCCTCCATCGACTCCAGGAGCGCGGACTGCGTCTTGGGCGAGGCGCGGTTGATCTCGTCGCCGATCACGATCTGCGCGAAGATCGCGCCCGGCTTGAACTCGAAGTCCCGGCGCTGCTGGTCCCAGATGGACACACCGGTGATGTCCGAGGGAAGCAGGTCGGGCGTGAACTGGATACGCCGCACCGAGCAGTCGATGGACCGGGCCAGCGCCTTGGCGAGCATGGTCTTGCCGACGCCCGGGACATCCTCGATCAGAAGATGCCCCTCGGCGAGCAGCACGGTCAGCGAAAGCCGTACGACCTCTGGCTTGCCCTCGATCACTCCTTCCACCGAACTGCGGACTCGCTCCACAGTGGCGGTCAGATCCGTGAGGCTCGCTCGATCGTCATAGGTCGTCACCCGGCCCTCCTCGGCCCTTTCTCGGGCCGACGCCCTGTGCGGACCGGCCCACCCCGAAAAACGGACACCACGCGTGAAGTTCCGCGTGACGCCACACCCGCATTCTTGTTGCCGTTACCGGTTCGTGTCACTCGCCTGTGGATAACTGGCTGCGATATGTCGGGTCTTACGGGCTTTTGGGCGCCGGAAGGTCGGGGTTGTTTCGTGAAGCGAGGGTCCCACGGCGGCCCCCTGAGGTTGTACGAGGGGGCCGGTGGGCGCGTTCAGGCGGGATCGATCTCCCGCAGCAGACCTGTCGTCACGTCGAAGACGAAGCCGCGCACGTCCTCCGTGTGGAGCAGGAACGGGGAGGTGCGCACCCGCTGCATCGACTGGCGTACGTCCTGTTCGACGTCCCGGAAGGCCTCGACCGCCCAGGCGGGACGCTGGCCGACCTCCATCTCCAGGTCGTGCCGGAACTCCTCGGTGAGGGACTCCAGACCGCAGCCGGTGTGATGGATGAGCACGACGCTACGGGTGCCGAGCGCCCGCTGGCTGATCGTGAGGGAGCGGATGACGTCGTCGGTGACCACACCGCCCGCGTTGCGGATGGTGTGACAGTCGCCGAGCTCCAGCCCCAGCGCCGCGTGCAGGTCGAGCCGGGCGTCCATGCACGCGACCACGGCCACGTGCAGCACGGGCCGTGCGTCCATCCCGGGATCGGTGAACGCGGCGGCGTACCGGCCGTTCGCGTCGACGAGGCGATCGGTCACGGTGCCGTCGGGGGCGACGCCGCGGGCCGATATGGCGTCTTCGGGCTCAGTGGGTACGGATGCAGAAGTCGTCATAGCTATGACGTTACTGGTCACGTATGAAGTAGTCCTGCTGTGAGGGTGGACAAAGAACGCCATCATCCCTTGTTGTGAGGTAACCCACATGGGCTCTCAGTACCGTCTGTATGGGTGATCTTCGCCGATGCACGGCTTCGTCCGGGGCCTGATCGAGGAGCGCTCCGCGACGCGCAGGCCGGTTGATTGACCGCGAGACGGCGTGGACTAAAGTGACGCGAAGCGGGAGTCGAGACTCCCTGCTGGACTGTTTTCCCCCGGAGACCCGGCGATTTACCGGCGTCTTCCCCGCGTGCGCGGCGCGTACGTACGGCTCGGCCTCCTCCCGCTCCCGGTCGGCTGACGCCACTCACCCGGCGGCAGCAGGCCTCCCCTTCTCGAGCGGGTGGGGACCCGGCGGTGCGTGCGACCGTGCCGGATCTGAGAGGGCCCCTTGAGCCAGAGTCGACACGTCCCGGTGATGCTCCAGCGGTGCCTGGACATGCTGGCCCCGGCCCTCGCCGAGCCGGGAGCCGTCGTCGTCGACTGCACGCTCGGACTCGGTGGCCACAGCGAGGCGCTCCTCACCCGGTTCCCCGAGGCACGGCTGGTGGCCCTGGACCGCGACAAGGAAGCGCTGCGCCTCTCCGCGGAGCGGCTCGCGCCCTTCGGCGAACGCGCCACCCTCGTGCACGCCGTCTACGACGAACTGCCCGACGTGCTCGCCCGCCTGGACGTCCCGCGCGTCCAGGGCGTCCTGTTCGACCTGGGCGTCTCCTCCATGCAACTCGACGAGGCCGACCGAGGGTTCGCGTACGCCCAGGACGCCCCGCTCGACATGCGCATGGACCAGACGACCGGGATCAGCGCGGCCGAGGTGCTCAACACCTACGCACCGGGCGAACTGGTACGGATCCTGCGCGCGTACGGCGAGGAGAAGCAGGCCAAGCGGATCGTCTCCGCCGTGGTGCGCGAGCGCGAGAAGGAGCCGTTCGACAACAGCGCGCGGCTCGTCGAACTGATCCGCGACTCCCTGCCGCAGGCCGCCAAGCGCACCGGCGGCAACCCGGCCAAGCGCACCTTCCAGGCACTGCGCATCGAGGTCAACGGCGAACTGAGCGTCCTGGAGAGGGCGATCCCGGCCGCCGTGAAGGCGCTCGCCGTCGGCGGCCGGATCGCCGTGCTCTCGTACCACTCGCTGGAGGACCGTCTGGTCAAGCAGGTCTTCGCGGCAGGCGCCGCCACCACCGCGCCGCCCGGCCTGCCCGTGGTGCCCGAGCGCTACCAGCCCCGGCTCAAGCTGCTCACCCGTGGTGCCGAACTTCCCACCGAGGAAGAGGTCGCCGAGAACCGGCGAGCGGCACCCGCGCGGCTGCGCGGGGCCCAGCGCATCCGTGAGGAGGCCGAGTGAGGCGCAGGGAGGGGGAGAGCGAGTGAGTGGGACACCCGAACGCACGGCGCGGCCGGCGGCCGGCGGCACACCCCCGCGACGCGACCACGGGTCGGGAAAGCGAACCCGCCGGGAGGGCCTGTGAACAGGAAACCCGAACTCAAGGGCCGGGCCGCCCGGCTCGCCCGGCTTCTCCCCGCCGGCGCGGCCAACGCCGCCCGCACCCCCTTCGTCCTGCTCGTGGTGCTCCTGCTCGGCGGCGGACTGATCGGCCTGCTCGTGCTGAACTCCGCGCTGAGCGAGGGCTCCTTCCACCTCGACGACCTCCAGAAGGGCACCAAGACCCTCACCGACGAGGAGCAGGCGCTGCAACGGGACGTGGACGCGTACTCCGCGCCCGACGCCCTCCAGCGCCGCGCCCGTGAACTCGGCATGGTCCCCGGCGGCGATCCCGCCTTCCTCAACCCGGACGGCACCGTCAGGGGCGTCCCCGGGGCGGTCGCCCGGGACTCGGCCCTGCGGGACCCGGCGACCCGGCCACCCGAGGTCCTCGCCGCCTCGCCGACCGCGACCCGTACCCCGCGCACCGCCACCCCGGCCACCGGCACCCCCGCCGCCACACCCGTCACCCCGGCCACCGGCACCCCGGCCGTCACCACCCCGGCCGCCACCCCCCGGGCCGCCGGTACCCCCAGCACCCCCGCCACCTCCCGCGCACGGTCCCTCGCCTCCGTTCCCACCCCCACCCCCGCACTCACCCCGTCCACGCAGCGCTCCTCGACCCCCGGCAGGTGACGGAAGTGTCCGACAGGGAACCGCCGCGCCGCCGTGTGCCCGGCCCCGCCCGGCCCGCACGCCCCGGCGGCCAGCGCCGCCCGGGCCCCGGCGCCCGCCCCGCC